>CAZQYL010000127.1:4065-7117 GCA_964597425.1 uncultured Ignavibacteriales bacterium
GGAGTATTCCAGTTCCAGCGGAGCTTGATCTTTTCATCAAAGGTCTGGGGTTTGATCGATTTGTTCTCATTGGCAGATCTATCGAACCTGTTCAGATTACCACCCTGGTATTCCCAATAAACCACATTATTATCCGCCAGATCTGCCACGACCTGGAAACCGTCTCCGAAACCGATTGGTACCCAGTCGCTGTTTTTGATACCGCCCGGTGCGTTTGATGGTCCGATCCACGAACCGTTATCCTGCAGGCCGCCGTAGACATTATAGAATGGTTTTTCGAGGTCATAATTCACATGGTAGTACTGCGCAACAGGAAGATTGCTGAGGAAAGTAAAATTGTTTCCCCTGTCGAAAGATACATAAACCCCGCCATCTGTACCCAGATAAATATTCTGTGGGTTATTGGGGTTTATCCAAATGGCATGATGATCTGAGTGTACCCAGCCGCCTTCAAATGATGCTTCACGGAATGACTGCCCTCCGTCATCACTGATTGATAGCGAAAACGCAGGACGGTAGATCCTGTTTCCGTCGGTAGGATCGACGGCAAGAACACTGAAGTAGAACGGTCTGGCAACAACATTCCCTGAGGCACTGTTGCGTTTCCATGTTTCACCTCCGTCGTTTGATTCATACAGCCCTGTATTGTTTGATTCAGCGATTGCGTATATTTTTTCGGGGTCAGTCGGTGAAATTGCAAGGCATATCCTTCCAAGTATTCCATCTTCAGTAAATGACTGATCAATTCTATCCCAGCTTAAACCACCATCAATGCTTTTGTAAAGTCCTGAACCCTCTCCTCCGGATGAAAACGACCACGGTTTTCTGCGGAACTGCCACATTGAAGCGTAAATTATTTTCGGATTCTTTGGGTCCATAACAATATCAGCGCAGCCGGTCTTTTCATCTATATAAAGGATCTTTTCCCAGGTTGTGCCGCCATCACTGGTTTTGTAAAGACCGCGGTCTTCACTATCACCCCATAACGGTCCCGGTGCTGCAACATATACTATATCACTGTTTGATGGATCAATAACAATTTTAGCTATATGATCGGTTTTATTAAGCCCGGCTTTTTTCCAGTTATCGCCGGCATCATCGGTTTTATATAATCCATCACCAATGGAAACACTGTTGCGCATATTGGATTCACCTGTACCGACCCATACAATATTCGGGTTTTTCTGGTCAATTGTAATAGCCCCAATTGACTGCGCGAATTTATCAAATACAGGTTTAAAAACTGAGCCGCCGTTAATAGTTTTCCATACTCCTCCGCCTGCTGCGCCGATGTACATGATTCTCGGGTCTGAATTCACTGCATCAATAGCTGTTATCCTTCCGCTCATTGGCGCGGGTCCTATTTGCCTTGAAGTTAAAGCTCCGAATAATGAAGAGGTTACCTTTACCTGCGCAAAAATAACAGAAGTGAATATTGTTAAAAAGATTATTGATATTAATATTTTAGTAAACTTCATTTTTGATAACATTAAATTTATTGAAGTAAATAAAAAAACGCAGAGTTTAAAAGCTCTGCGTTTGAATTTCGGTTAAATTTTATTTTCCCGTTTCAGGCATTTTGAAATATGAATCCTCTACTTCGACATTCATTTCTACTTTGTCCAATACGCCCTTTTGGGTCTGGTCACTGCCGGCTTCCTTTATTTCCATTGACATAGGGAACGTAATACCTTCAAAGGTCTGGTAGTTTCCATAAAGAGTTTCTGAGTTGATCTCTTTTTCTTTTATTTTCCTTTTAGCTGATTCTTTAAGAATAAGGTACGATTGTGTATCGAGGTAGTAATTTGTAATATCACCGTCTTTATCAGTCAGTTTTATTTTAAATACTTCAGTACCTTCCATGTCTTCTTTTCCCAGAAGCTCGGCTTTGTATCCTTTATCTTTATAGTTTACCAGCGCACCTTCAATATCGGCCTGCTTTTTCAGTTCCTTTTCGGATTCTTTGGGTAATTTTTCAGCGTCCTTCTTTCCTGTCCACGGATTTATCTGCCATGCTGTTGTGCCGTCAAAAGCTGTTATCTGGGCATTACCCTGGAAGGTAATATCCATTCTCACCATATCTTTTCTTTTTATGATATAAGTAACGGGTACTTCAAATCCACCGCCTGAAAATTTCCCGGTGAATTTGACGGATTTTAATGCCATTAGTTTATCCATTCCGCCAATAGCTTTTATATGGTTATCAATGACTTCATCTACTGTCTGGCTGTTTACACCCGACACAACGAAGAGTAGCAATAATAATGTGAGAAAAATGCCTGATTTTTTCATTTTTTTGGAGTTTTTTAGGTTATGGTATAATTTTATATGTTAGACTAGCATGCCGGAAATATATTACACCCGCGGATAGATAGATATATAGATATACACTGAGGGCGTTCATATCTATTAAGACGCTTGAAAAGCTCAATTGGTTTCGTAAATATAATGATTTATTTTTTGGTGGAAAAGATTGATTTAGCAGGATATTGATATATTTGGCATACTAATAGCAACGCAAACGAAAGTTTCTCTACTTCAAGTACTTCGCAAACCAGCCGGTTATGCGTTTGTACTGGTCCAGCCAGCTTGTCTGCCTGTAGAAACCGTGATTTTCCTTCGGGTATATCATAACCTCAAATTCCTTTTTGTTATCAATAAGCTTTTGCGTCAGCTGAACCATATCCTGGAAAAATACATTATCATCCAGCATACCGTGCGTCATGAGCAAATGTCCCTGAAGATTTTCGGCGAATGTGTATGGCGAGGATTGTTCATAATACTCAGTAACATCCTCAGTTTCAAGATCACCAAATCTTGCAAGCGTGTACCAGTAATTGCTGTAATAGTAATTCTTCCAGTTTGAAACTGCGCGTAGAGATACTCCAGCCTTAAAAAGCTCAGGGTGTTTGAACATTGCCATGAGAGTTGTAAATCCCCCGTAGCTGCCGCCGTAAATTCCAACTTTATCTTTATCAACAAAGCCTTTGGCATCAAGGAAATTTATACCGCTGATGTAATCTGATATTTCCCAGTATCCAAGATTGCGGTA
>CAZQYL010000128.1:0-7008 GCA_964597425.1 uncultured Ignavibacteriales bacterium
GTTCGGGTAATTGCTGGTTACTCATTGGCAAAAGCCGATCTTGTAAGGCGCGCAATGGGTAAGAAAGATGAGAAGCTGATGAAAGAACAGGAAGAAGAGTTCATCAAAGGCGCCGCAGAAAAAGGGTTCAATAAGAAAGTTGCGAAGGAAATTTTCAAATTGATCTTAAAATTCGCTGATTACGGTTTTAACAAATCGCATAGTGTAGCATATTCAGTTCTTGCATATTATACTGCTTATTTAAAAACTCACTACCCTCTTGAGTTCATGACTGCGCAGCTTAACTGCCGCCATGAAGATATGGATGAAATGGTTCTGCTGATAAATGAGTGCAAGCGCATGAAAATTACGCTCAGTCTGCCGGATATTAATGAATGCTTCGCTGCATTTACAATAAATCCCGCAATAGAAAACCAGATACTCTTCGGACTATCTGCTATCAAAAATGTAGGCAGAACGGCAGTTGATAACATTGTTAAAGAAAGAGATAAAGCAGGCAAGTTTGAAAATTTTGTGGATTTTGTTTCTCGGGTTGATTCACGCGTTGTCAATAAGAAAACACTCGAAGCTCTTATCTATGCCGGGGCATTTGATTGCTTTGATAAAAACAGGAAAAAATTCTACGATAATTACGAGGCAGCAGTTCACCGCTACGCTGCTAAGAAGACCGAAAGCAAGGGTCAATCAAATTTATTTGATACAGGCAAAAAGCAGCAGATAAAGGATGTTATATTTTCCAGGTTACCTGAAGATTACAGAGATTGGTCTGACAGGGAAAAACTTTCCCTGGAAAAATCAGTGCTGGGCTTGTACGTAAGCGCGCACCCTCTGAGCGATTATGAAGATGAGATCAATCAGCTTAACCCGTTCCGTTTCAGTGATGTTGCCGATGTCGATTCTGAGGAAATTGATTTTGCCAAACTTCAGCGTGTAAGGATGTGCGGCATTATCACAGATATGAAAGTGAAAATGAGCAAAAAGGGCAACCGCTTTGCTGTGTTCACACTAGAGGATTTTTCGGGTCAGGGCGAGTGTGTTGTATTCCCCAAAACCTATGAGCAGTTCAAAGAGATCCTTCTGGATGACTCTATTGTTACATTAATAGGCAAAGCGGAAGAGAACGGAAATTCCGTGAAGCTGATCGTGGATGAAATAAAGCCGCTGGTAAAATCAGCCGGCATTGCCAAAATGCCGGAGACTGTAACCATCAGGATTGATTCCAACAGCTTTGATGCAGCCAAATTGTTTGAAATTAAGACTATTTTCAGGGGAAATGAAGGCGAATCAGCGGTAATTATACACCTTAAAAACGGTCATAAAGAGAGCTTGATGGAACTTGAAAATGTAAAAATACATTATGATAAATACACTGAAAAACTTTTAACAGAGATTTTCGGTAAAGATAATATTATATTGCAGTAGAAGCAAACAGAAGCAATTAAACCATACGAAATAACAGCAGGGAAACGGACAATTTTTAAATTACACAAATACTTATTTTAAAGGAGAGAAAATGCATCCAATTGAATTCACAGACGCTAATTTTGACGCAGAGGTAATAAAATCCAATGTACCGGTACTGGTAGATTTTTGGGCTGTTTGGTGCGGCCCGTGTAAAATGATAGCGCCCTTTGTAGCTGAGCTTGCAAACGAATACGAAGGCAAAGCAAAGATCGGGAAAGTTGATGTTGACAATAACCCTAATATCTCAACGACGTACGGCATAAGAAGTATTCCTACAATACTCATTTTCAGGGACGGTAAAATTGTTGACCAGATAATAGGCGCAGTACCCAAACAGGCACTCGCTCAGAAGCTTGACGCACAGCTTCAGCCGGCTTAATCAGAATATAACAATTTGTAAGTAAAAGGCAGGTCTTTGACCTGTCTTTTTTATTTATTCCATTTTTTTATTAAATTTTAAGTAATTTTACAGCGAATGTCACCACAAATTGAAATATTGGAAATACTACTTCTGTTTACAGCAGTTGTGTTATTTACTTTCGGGATCGTTGGCTATAAGTTCAATCTTCCCGAAAAAAAATATTTCAAATTAACTTTTGCGGGGGTGCTCACACTTTCATTTGTTTCACTTCAGGCAGTAATTATCACTTACATTATCAAGTTTGATATTCACTTAGGATGGAATGCCGCAATCCTTGTACTGCTTATGGCTGTTATAGTTTCTTCCTCATTTATTTTCAGAATAAAGCCCGGGACAAGACTTTTAGGCAGCGGCAAAATCAGGTACCAGGAACGGTCCGTGATAAGAGCTACGGATACAGTAGAATCTAAGAAAGTCCTAAAAAGTACTGCAATTGCAGATACTATCCTTGCAGAACCGATAAAGAAAGAAGGATTTACAGAAACTTCTATTTATGATAACACTAAACCATTTGGAATTACACCCGATGAAATAGAACAGAAGCCTTTGATTGCTGAAAGTAAAACCGGGGAAAGTCTGACTGAAGAAATCACTTCGGAACCGGATAAACCAGTTGAAAACAGCACTGAAAAGCCACAGGTTGCAGAATTACAGAATGAAAAAGAAATAACAATGAGTCAACCCAAAAAGGCACCTGCAAAAAAGAGATCACAGACAAGGAAACCCCCTGCAAAAAAAACTACTGCAAAAACAAAACCACGCGGAAAGAAATGAAAATTATGAGCAGAATATCGCTAATGATAATTGTAATACTTGCAGTCACTGCATTCAGTTGTAACTCAAGTGATACAAAATCTAAAGTTGAAACAAAAAGAACCGGTGAAGAAAATTTCAACCCTTTTTTCCCTTTAAAGGAAAGCAATAAATGGGTTTATATCAATGAAGGTCCCAGGGACGAATCATTGCTGTTCACTGTTGAGGCAAAAGATGTTAAGAAAGTTGAAAGCGGCATTCAGCTGAAGGTCAGCTCGTTCCCCTATTTGACCCAGGATAATGAAGAACGAACCCTGCTGGTTAAGAATAATGGTGAGATAGAAATAAATAATTACATGGGTACATCCGGTGTTATTATTCCTTCTCCTGACAATTTCAAGACAGGAAGCAAATGGAGCTTCGGAATATTCAACGCTTCTGTGAACAGTGAAAAGGAAGTGGCTGTTACAGAAGACGGTACTTACAACGATTGCATTTATGTTATGATGACAGATGGTTTCACATTTTCATATGAAATGTGGTTTGTAAAAGATATTGGAATTGTTAAATGGGGAGCCAACAGAACGAATCCCCCGCAGTTGAGACCGCTATATTACGTATTAAAAGATCATAAGCTAAAGTAAGGTAATCCCGATTGAAAGATATACTATTCTACATATTTTCTTCAATTACATTGCTTGCGGCATTTTATATTGCTTTTTTTTCCGGCAGCAGGAATTCATTCAGAGCGGCAATGTATCTGTTTACAGGTATTGCCGGATTATTTGTACTTCTGAATTTCCATTTGTTCGGTCTAATTATTGTACTATTGCTATTAATGCTGTTTTCCGGTGAAGTACTACTGGAAGGCCGAATTTCAGGGTATATCACCGAAGCCGATATACCACTGAGATCAAATTTCCTTTCTATTGTGCTCATAGGTATATTTACTGCTGTACTGGCTGCCATGCCCGGTGCTGCAAAATGGCCACAGTTTGGAGTAATGCACGAAATCAACACACTTTCGTTAATCTTCTCAAAATATATTGCGGCGGTACTGGCTATTGGATTCCTTATCTCAGTTGTAATTTCTTCGGCAGCTAAGCTACTCAGAAACGGAGCTAATGAATGACGGGAATTAATTTCTACATTTTCGTATCTGCAATATTATTCGGATTTGGGCTTTACACACTGCTTACAGCCAGGGAAACAATTCGTACAGCAATTGCTGTATTCATTCTTTTTTCAGCATCATTGATAAACATAGCAGCTTTCAGCAGCTTTTGGGGTTTTAACCCCGAAGGTCAGATAATAATGTTCGCAGTTTCTGCAGTATGTTTATTAAATTTAGCCGCTGGTATAATTCTATTTGTTAAGAATTTTAAAACATACAACAATAATTTGATAAAAGAACCTGAGCCAGTTGAGTGATCTATTCATAAATACTACAGTTTATTTTGTAATTGCCGTTATAGTTTATATTGCTGCTGTAATTTTCTTTATCATGCTGATTTCTCCGCGGGCAAAGAAAGTGACCGGCGAATATTTCAGGAAAATATCCAAAACAATAACGGATCAAAAATTTTACAATTCGCTAAAGACTGGTTTTGGAAAATACTTTGCAGAGCCGCTTGGAAAAGCCATTGCTGTTATCTTCAGGTTTGTTTCAAATATTTCAGTTTATTTAAGAAAAGCTGAGGATATTTTCACTTCGAAAATAATTCCACTGGCAATTGAGCCTGTAAATATTGCATCGCTGCTGGTAAGGAAAGCGTATACCGACAGTCAAGCTGCCGTTATCACAGTTATGGCCGGGTTAATTGTGGCATTTTATTTCATTTTAACTATTTTCTAAAATTATTATAATTGTAGTTTAGTACTTGCCGCTCCCGCTTTGGCGGGACAGGCATGACGGATTGGTAAAACTTTCTTTAACAAGTTAAAGCAAGTCAAGCGCTCTAAGACTCAAAATCTGGTCGTTGCAACATTGTAATGGTTCGACTCCCTGACTTAAAACGCTTTAGCGGAGGAAGTCTTGACTTACAGAGCTGCGGCAGCTGCGAAGGAAGTCGTTTGGCGGTATTAGGGGTTTAAAAACAAATCGAATATACAAAAGAGATAAAAAGTTCATTTAATTTAAAGTTGTACTTGCCGCTCCTGCTTTGGCGGGACAGGCATGACGGATTGGTAAAACTTTCTTTAACAAGTTAAAGCAAGTCAAGCGCTCTAAGACTCAAAATCTGGTCGTTGCAACATTGTAATGGTTCGACTCCCTGACTTAAAACGCTTTAGCGGAGGAAGTCTTGACTTACAGAGCTGCGGCAGCTGCGAAGGAAGTCGTTTGGCGGTATTAGGGGTTTAAAAACAAATCGAATATACAAAAGAGATAAAAAGTTCATTTAATTTAAAGTTGTACTTGCCGCCATGGCGGAATTGGTAGACGCGCTAGACTCAAAATCTAGTAATGGCAACATTGTAACGGTTCGACTCCGTTTGGCGGTACAAATCTTAAATCTTCAATTATGAGTAAATTCTTTGTCTATTGCCTGTATTCTGATCTGCATGACAGACTGTATATTGGACAGACAAATAATATTGAAAAAAGATTTAAGCAGCATAGTGATGGCAGAGTACTTTCAACAAAGAAGTTCCTTCCTTACAGAATAATTTACTTTGAAGAAGTACCTGACCGCGCTTCAGCGTTCCGGCGTGAAAAAGAATTGAAGGTTTCATCCAGAAGAAAATTTTTAAGAAAATTGATCAATCCTATTAAAATTGAACCAGGAAACATTTAATATTCTATTCAATTTTCTTCCTGAAATAACATTAGCCCTGACAGTATTAATTTTAAATGTAATTGCAAGCTCTGATAAAAACGAATCCCCCTTAGCATATTCTGTATTCATAACAGGGGTAATACTATCGGCATTATTCAGCTATGCGCAGGCTTATTACGCTCCGCAGCAATTGCTGGGGGGAGTCTTCTCAGCGGACCACTATTCATATGCCGCAAGGGTAATACTTGGCTCAGTTATGGCAATATCTGCATTAGCTTTTTTTGATAAAAGATCTCAGTCCCTGGAATTTTCTTTGATCCTTGTATCATTTATCGGCGCACTTCTTGCAGTCAGTACATCAAATATCTTTATGTTGTTTGTTTCCTTGCAGGTTATGGTTATTCCATTATACCTGCTGGTATATTATGAACTAAAACCCGCGATCAGGTATTTCATTTTCAATTCAATGTTCATGGCAGTTATGCTCTACGGCATTACTTTGCTTTATGGGTTAACCGGCTCCGGTGAGTATTTATTGATATCAAAATACCTGTCATTCAATCCGTTTAACACAATGATCCTTATATTATCAGTTGTACTTATCACTTCGGGATTATCGTTTATATCATTACTTGCACCATTCAATTTGAGTTTTCCGGTGATTGGGAGTAAACTAAAAACTGCACACTTGGTACAGTTTGCCCTGGTAAATGTTATTGCAGTATTATTCGTTTTGGGAAGATTTATTTACAGCACACTTCATGATCAGAATACATTCCTATCATCGGCTGAACAGATAAGTTTTATGAGCGGAGTGAACTGGAAATTACTGCTTGCGGTAATTTCAGTGTGCTCAATTCTTGCAGGGAATTTAGTGATACTGTGGCAATATGACCTGAAGAAGATAGCGGCATATATCATAATTTCACAGTCCGGATATTTACTCATTGGAATAATTTCAGGTTCAATGGCAGGATTGGCAGCATTTATATCCGGAGCTGTAGTTTTTGCTATAAATTCCCTGGGAATATTATTATGCATCAATTTGATAACAAAAAGTTATTCTGTAACAGAAACTGCCGGGCTAAAAGCTTTAGGTAAGAACAATAAGCTGCTATTTC
Organism: uncultured Ignavibacteriales bacterium; assembly: GCA_964597425.1. Taxonomy (GTDB): domain Bacteria; phylum Bacteroidota; class Ignavibacteria; order Tepidaquicellales; family OLB5; genus OLB5. Next base: position 6,537 of record CAZQYL010000128.1, read on the forward strand.
TTTCATTTATATTTTTTCTCACATCCTCAGCCGGATTTCCTCTAACCGCCGGGTTCAATTCAAAATTAATGATGTACTCCCTCCCAAATTTAGAAAGCTATTTCTGGCTTTTAGCTTCTGGAATAATCTCTTCGATCATTTTTCTTTTCTTCATATTCAGGCTTTCGGTAGTAATTTTTACCGGTAAAAATCCCCTGAATTCACCAAAAATTGGAACGTTACCCCTTATTTTCTTGTTATTTCTGTTGTTTTCCACAATATTGTTCGGTATTTTTGTATCCCCATTACTGAACTGGGCCAATTATTGTTCAAATTTATCAGGAATATAAAGATTCGGTAACGTATAAGTGGTATTGTATACATACACCATTTGTACTATGTTTACTGGAAATTAATTCTGAATTCTAAACATTTAAACTGAAAAATTAATGTGTGGTATTGTTGCATATTTAGGTAATAAACAGGCACTTCC
>CAZQYL010000129.1:0-3674 GCA_964597425.1 uncultured Ignavibacteriales bacterium
TTTTTTCATTGAAAATTCGTAAATTTTAAACTATATTAACAGTTCGTATGATAATTAAAAACCTCGTTACAGCAGTCGTAATTCTATCGATTATGGCGGTTTCTTCTGCTTTTGCGCAGTCGAAATATGAAGCATCAACAGTACTCAAGGAAAAATTCACAGATAAATCCGGAGCTCCTTTAACCGGCAAAGGTGTGATAATCGGTGATGTTGACTCCGGCATTGATGTATTCCATCCTATGTTCTTTTTTGCCGATGGCGGTGAATTCACATTTGTTGATGTTAACGGTGATGGCAGCCTTACAATTGGCGAAGATGGCGTTGATAAGAACGGTGACGGAAAGATTGAAAGCTCAGAGGTTCTGCGTTACCAGGAAATACGCGATAACACATGGGGAATGCTCACATCAATCGGGCAGGTTGCAGGTAAATACAACCCCGAATTTGATTTCCTGTATGTTGATGTGAACGGGAATAAAAAAAGGGATTTCGGAACGAAAGCCGGATTCACAGAAAACGACCCTTCATACGGCGAGCAGTTCTTCATTTCAATTGATGAGAACAAAAACGGAAAAATTGAAGCAGGCGAAAAGCTTGTTGGATTAAAGACATCAAAGATAAGATCAGTAAGGCAGCGTGATGATGTTGTAAGAAGACGCGGCATTGACCTGATAGAAACAGAAGAAGATAAGAACGGACACGGGACAGGTGTTGCAGGATTGATTATTGGCGGTCACTACGGCGTGCAAAAGATACACGGCATTGCGCCTGACGCTGAAATGGTTTTTTCAAGCATTCGTTATGATTACACTCCGCGCTTTGTGCGCAACTTCACCGATCTGGTTGGTTTTTTGCGCGATGAAAAAGTTAACATACTTTTATTCGAAGATGGTGAGTGGATGTGGGAATTTATGGATGGCTCTTCACCCGAAGAGGAAATGGTTAACCAGATGGCAAGAGACGGCGTTACTATAGTTGGCGGCGCGGGCAATATGTCCGGGGGCAACATGGTAATAATTGACCAGCTGAAAACCGGCAAAAGTGTTACTTATACCGCAAGCTGCTCAGGTAAACCGGATGAAGATGTATCAAAAAATGACGGTGTATTTTTCAGCTTCCTGTGGAAAGATGCCGCAAGCAATGTAAAGTTTGAATTAGAAACGCCTGACGGCAAATCAACCGGTGAGCTTTCTGAAGGCAGCGGGATATTGAAGACCGGGCAGTATAAAATTTTTTACAGCCGCGAAGTATCGCCAAAAGGCACGGTAATGATGAAGTTCGGAGCATCAACCCAGGATTCAGATATAGTGCGCGGAAAATTCAAAATAAAAGTAACTAGCGATAAAGACCAGGAAATACGCGGCTATGTTGTTGATGTAACACAATCATGGAGCGGTAACGCAAGGTGGGTAAACAGTAACGCAATTACTGATGAATCCAATATCTGCTTCCCTTCAACTGCCGATAGCTGTATGGCAATTGGGGCTTATGTTTTTAATGTCGGATGGATGGACCAGGTTGGCGATCTCGCAAGCTACTCAAGTAAAGGCTACAACATCACTGGCAAGCTTGGCGTTGATATTACAGGGCCGGGTCACTCAACATTCAGTACAGAAAAGAACAATTCATACCAGATCTTCAGCGGAACAAGCTCAGCGGCGCCGCATGTAGTTGGCACAGCAGCATTACTGCTGCAATATGACCCAAGCTTAACCCATGAGAAAGTAAGAATGATACTTCTTAATTCCGCAAGGAAAGATAATTTTACGGGCGATGTGCCAAATCCTGAGTGGGGTTACGGCAAGCTAAATATGGAAGGCGCTATACAGTATTTGATGAATTTGAGCAATTGACACGACAAGGCAAAAGGCAGAAGTAAAAAGGCAAAAAAAAGTTTTATAGAATACCAGGCAAAGAAGTTTTAGGAAGAAAATAGAAAAAATAAACAAATAATAATATTTCAAATTAACAAATGAGAAAAAACAAAAGAGAAGAGCAATCTGCATACAAAACAATGCAGATGAACCAGAAGCAGCAGCAGCAGAGGAGAAAAAAAGTTGACCCTCTGAAAACAAGAGGTATTAAATATATCGATTATAAGGATACACGTTTACTTGCAAGATTCGTTAATGAGCAGGGCAAGATACTTCCTTCAAGGATAACAGGTATCAGCGCGAAGATGCAGAGACAGATGACCATGGCTATAAAAAGAGCACGTCAGCTTGCATTGATGCCGTTCGTAAGCGAAGAATTCAGACCGTAAGAGATTACACAGGATTGAAACTGTAGAGACGACCTGTTGGGTCGTCTCTTTTTTTTAAAAGATTATAAAGCATATCTCATAATTTTAATCGGGGCTAAAGCCCTTTTTCTATTTATACTCTTTATCCACGACCTGAAGGTCGTGGCAAATATGAATAGAATATTGTAGCTTACTCTAAATGCGAAATTTATTCTTTCTAGCCCCGCTCTTTAGAGCGGGGACAGCATAAGCCCTCTATTAGTCATATCCCATCGAAGGTCCGAAGGACTCCGTGGGAGAGTCCTTCGGACAAACTTGTCCGTCTCGGCGGATTGAGATACAGGGTTATTGCACAAATTTCATCCCTTATAAATTATTATATTTAATGTTAATTTGCTTTATATGATAAGGAAAAACAGATTATGGCTGCCGATACTGCTTTTATTTGCAGCAATGCAGCTGAGCTTCAGCCAAAATGAATTTGTGATCGGCGAATTCACAGTATCAAAGATACTCGATGGCGATACTTTCAGGTTTGAAGGACTTGATAAATCAACCCGGCTTATGGGAATTGATACCGAGGAGACCTTTAAAGATAGTGATGCCGAAATGAAGGTGAATGATATCGCAAGTTACTGGGCTGATTATTACGCTCACAAAAAGGATTCATCCAGCAAGCCTGCTAAAATTGAATCACCTTTTGGCTACGATACCTGGCAATGGACAAAAAGATTATTTAAGGATGTCGTTAAGGTCAGACTGGAAGTGGATGACTACAAGCGCGTGATAGATATGTTCAATCGTTACCTTGTTTATATTATAGCCATCAAAGAAGACGGGACAGAGTTTAATTATAACATTGAGTGCGTTAAGCAGGGCTACTCACCCTATTTCAGTAAATACGGATATGTTGCTAGGTTTGATAAAGAATTTAAAGCAGCGCAGAAATACGCGCAGGATAAAAAGCTTGGCATATGGAGCGGGAAAGAATTATGTTACCCTGATTATAATGAAAGAATCTTATGGTGGGATAAACGCGGTGACCAGATAAAACGTTTTGAAACCGAGTACGCCGGAAAACCCGGTTATTACAGTATGCTTGACCAGAGCGATTTTAACAAGCTGGTGACTCATTTGGGTGATTCAGTTACAATATTCGGCAATATCTCAAGGGTAATTACAGATAACAATCCCCATATTGCGAAGCTTGAAATAAATGAGGATGATACGATTGATCTTGTTTTCTTCCAGAAGCATTATGACTTGATGAAAGAACTGAATCTTGATGACCCGAAGGGATACTACTTGTATGCAAAGGGAAAACTGACTGAATACAAAGGCAGGAAACAGATTATAATAGAAGATAAAACCCAGATTTGGGAAGAATAAAAGAGCACACCGGTTGATTTTCCAATAAACTGACCCCACCCCC
>CAZQYL010000129.1:3774-6935 GCA_964597425.1 uncultured Ignavibacteriales bacterium
AATGAGCGTTGAAGAATTGGGAAGAATAACTACAGAGAATGCGAAAAGGCTGTATGGAATTTGAATTATCAGAGGCTTTTCCTCTCGCAAAGTCCTTCCTCCCTTCCTCCAGCTGTGCGGGATTAAGGCAAGACACTGCGTGTATTAAGGCGTAGCGCAAAGGACGCAAAGGAATAACCTTTAAGCCTGACCCTTTGGCATTCAAGAATTCATTATGACGATAATACTTTGCTTCTGTAGAGACGACCCGATGGGTCGTCTCCAATATTTTTCAAGTAACATAGATTCAGCACATTGATAAATGACTGTCTACAAATGTAATAACTGTAAACCTACCTGTATATTAACTACTGATTTCAGCACATTTAACCAATCCCTAATATTCTTAATCATAATAAAATATTATTAATGTCAACTTAATATTTCCTTAACCATTGAATGTTATTTTTGAGAAACCAAACATTCATGAGAGCTTTGAACTATACTGATTTTTTGAAGCAGCCTGATGTGCAGCAGAATTTTAATTCTATGTATGACAGGCAGAAAGAATATTACAGGAAAAAATGTTCTACGGTGGGCTTCGATAAGGAGCATACAGAACTGGTGAGCATTAAGATGGCGATCATTTCTACAGATCTTTACTTTACGGATATACATAAAAGCGAAGATAAGTGAAAATAAAAAAAGCCCGTCAATTAAATTGACGGGCTTTTTCATTAAAACTTTGTATCTGTTAATGGGCGTGATAAAAATGATTATACCCTAACGTATTTATTTTAACTTCAAAAGACATTCTGTAAGTACCGCCTACAAGAGTTGCCTCTCTAGGGTAAATGATACCGTAAACATTTCTTCCGATAAAGCTGGAAGACTTACCTTTTAACCAGAATGAATAAACAGGTTTAGAGTCTGAAGTACTCATAGGAGCATTGAAATATCCCCATGCGCCGTTACCGTAAGTATCATCCGCTGTAAAATCAAGATCCGGTAAAATAGTATCTCTACCGATAGGAAGCTTGGTTATAGTATCAAACTCAGCCTGAGTCATAGAAGCATATATCCTGTTGAATCGTGTTTGGAATCCTGCGACTCTTGTGTTCATATCGGTCAAGTCACCTGAACGCAACATGTAATTGATGAAAGTTCCTAATGAATCAGTCAAATTAGCATCTTTAGATACGCTGTCTCTTTCAACAGTAGTACCATTATAAAGATTTATACTGTTTAATACATTACCGATACCATCTGTAACACCAATGCTGTCAAAATGCACAACACCAGAATCCACGGGTGGATCAGTTATTACATTACCTGAATCATCGCAGCCGTTTAAGACTGAGAATCCCAAGGCAACAGCAAATACCAAAGCAAATAAATACTTAACTTTTGTTAAAAACTGCATATTTTCTCCTCGATTTATATATTGATTATAATTTCTGATAATAGACTACAAAAATACCGATTTACAGTTCAAACTTCAATCCAGTATAAACATTAATTGTGGAAGTGGTCATTTTCTTCACTAAATCATTATTGCTCAGGTTATTCAGACCGCCGTACTCGTAATTGCCGCCTAAAAGTACACCCATATATTTACTGAACATATAAGCAAACTGCAGCTCTCCGGTTAAACCGAAATCAAAGTTCTTGGCTTTGTACAGTGTATTGGCATCCTGTGACATAAGCAGACCGAAATACGGTCCCAGGTTACCTTCAACCCTGAGTTTCTGGCCTACATTGAAATCAAAATAAAGCAATATTGGAATATTGAAATAGTTCAGATTTGTTTTCTGTCCCGTGCCGCTTTCATACCCTTTGCTGCCGTAGGCAAAACCTGTTGTGAAACCGAAACCAAAGAAGTTTAGCGAAAGAGTTGCTCCAAATGATGGACCTACTTTTGAAGATGTTGTTGTAAGCTGTCCTGTGGAATCAGGCTTATTGAGATCGAAAGTAGTGCTTGCAATACCAACGCCAAGCTTAATATCAGCATCAAGACTGAAAAGCGCGTTGCGCTTTGCAAGAAGTTTTTCAGCTTCTTTGAAATGGGGCTTCATATCCCTGCTGTTAACCCTGTTGTACGGGTCACCTGCAAATGAAGCAGTAACTGCGAAGCAAATTAAAATTAATGCCAAAAATGAATTCCTGTAAAAAGTAGTTGACTTCATGTTCTCCTTTAGATATGTTTTTATAAAAATATTTTTTTCGTATGCTGTTAAACGCCTTACTTCTTGCCGTATTCTTCGTAAGTAGCTGAGTGATCCGGGTCAAACTCCATAAGCTTGCGGTAAATTGATTTATCGTAATAATCTACAAGCGTAGCAGCAATTTCCAGGTATTTGGCTTCGAAGAACTGTTTGATGGTAAATGACCGTATTTCCGTTTTTTTGATCTTACCAATTATCTGCAGGGCTTCGGCTATTTTTTCAAGCGCCTGTTTCTTGCCGTACTGGAGTGAATCAATACCAGCAAAGTGATAGATCCACACTGCCTTGCGGAAATTATCATATTTGGAATTCAGCAGTTCAGAAGGAAATGCGCTTCTGGATTGTTTTAAGCTTGAATTATCTACCCATCCTTTGCCGTCGCTGTTAGCAATAGCAAGATTAACTATGTTCTGCGCTTTCTGGAACCGCACTGTACCAAGTGAGGGCTCCCATGAATCATCATCATAACCGACTATCATATATGCGTAATAATCAAGAAAGCTTGTTAGGTTATTGTATTTCAGGTCATCGTGATAAAAACTCTGCCCTTTTACATAGTTAAATGCCCACGTTTCATCCTTTACCCTGAATACAGTTGTAAATTTATCGGTTTTATAAATGTTGCGCTGCACACTAACTACCAGCTGTGCCTCGTAACTATCAACACCGGTTGCTGTTCTGAAAAAGAACGAGAAGGAGCATTTGATCTTATATGGCTTTCCGCGAACATCATTAACTATATTTTCGTCAGTGAAACGCGTTTTGTTCAGATAATTCTGTACATCATTCTTGAAATTTGAAAGCCTGTCTCTGATATCAATATTAATTGCGGAAAGATCTACATCTACGGTAGCATCAAGCTCCTGGGATATCAGGGTACTGTTAAAAGAAGGGATAGAAAATAATGCAATAATAATGCATAATTTTAACGATATTTTTTGCATTTTCAACAAATAA
>CAZQYL010000130.1:0-2827 GCA_964597425.1 uncultured Ignavibacteriales bacterium
GCAGATGGATATTATGCCAGGAATATGGATAAAGCTTCGCATATTTATACAGCAAATTTTTTCACAGTTGCGACTTCCGTAGCTTATGAATGGGCAGGAATTTCACCAACCAAATCACTTTTATACGGAGCAATAACATCACTTGCGTATGAAACGTATATTGAAATAAATGACGGTTTCGCTCCGAACTGGGGATTTGACTGGGGTGATATGGGCGCTAATGTTTTCGGAGCGGTTTATCCTTTTATACAGGAAGAAGTGAAGCCTTTCAGGCATATTAATTTTAAATGGAGCTTTAAACCGGGCTGGATTAAATCAAAAACTTCAAGCTCACAGGATGACCTTCTGGATGATTATACTAATATGACCTTTTGGTTAAGCGTTAACCCAATGATTGCTTTGCCAAAAGAAGTGACAAAAGCTAAATTATACCCGAATTTCCTCGCTTTAGCAGTTGGGATGAGCATTAAGAACGCTTCACATGTTACAGGCAGCGGAACTGCTAAAGTCGAATGGTTTTTATCACTTGACTGGGATGTGAATCAGCTTCCGGGAAAATCAGATTTTATGAAAAAATTGAAGAAAATCCTTAATTTTTACCATTTCCCGGCACCTGCAGTAAAGATTTCTCCTGAGGGAGTCTGGTATGGACTTTATTTTTAAGTATTTTTCTTTTATTTTTGTAGCTTTAATACAAATTCACATACTAACAAAAGATGGCTAAACAACAAACATTCGCAGATAAAGCAGGAAAATTAGGCAAAAAGGCTGAAACAGTCATTGACCCCGAATCAGGAAAAGAAACCAAACTGCTTAATGTAAAATTCATAGAATCAGTTAAGACAGAAAAAGGCACCTGGAAATTCCTCGAAAGAATGCAGAAGGTGTATGAATCATCATTAAAACCATATAAACCGTAAGCCTGATAAAGCAGTTTAAGCTTTTTTTGGCAGTAAAATTTTTAGTAAAGAATATTTAATCCGGAAAAGAAGATAGTATTATGTCAAAAGTTTGTCAATTAACAGGAAAAAAGCCGCTTTCAGGAAATCATGTTTCCCATGCGCATAACAAGACAAAAAGGAAACAGCTTCCAAATTTAAGGTCAAAGAGGATCTGGATAGAGGAAGAAAGCAAGTTTGTTACATTAAAGATATCAACCAGCGCGCTTAGAACCCTGAAGAAAAAAGGTTATGCCAAGATGGTTGCCGAAATGAAACAGGCCGGCTGATAATTTTACGAATGATTTTTGAACAGGAGTGTAAACCCGTTTTACACTCCTATTATTTTGTCTGTTTGTGAATTTAACTATTGTTAGAATATTTTCTGCATTTGCAAAACACTCCACAAATAAGCGTAATTATCCCCACACTCAACGAAGAGAAACTCATCGTTAAGACCCTTGAACAGTTCACTCTTCAGATCAAAGAAAAATTCAGTTTAGAAATAATAATCTCCGATGGCGGAAGTACCGATGGTACCCTTTCGCTGCTTACACCGCTGGTTGATAAAGTTGTGAAAGCCGAGCCCGGCATTAAACAGAACATTCCCCAGGGCAGGAACGCAGGAGCAAAGGCAGCATCAGGAAAATTTTTGTATTTCCTTAATGCTGATACTATGATCCGGGATACTGAGTTGTTCTTCAACAGCTCTCTTGCTGCGTTTGCGGATGAAAAAAACTACGCGCTCACCTGCAGATTCCATGTTTTCCCTGATGATATTAGGCTATCGGATAAGATGTTCCACGGGTTTTATAATAATTACGTTAGAATGCTTAATGCTATAGGAATGGGTATGGGCAGGGGCGAGTGCCAGATGGTGAGAAGCGATATTTTCAGGAAAGTGAACGGCTACAATGAGCTGCTCGCCGCAGGCGAAGATTACGATCTTTACAGGAGAATAAAAAAACTGGGTGCAGGCTGCAGGATAAAATTCCTTAATGATCTTTTAGTATATGAATCACCCCGCAGGTACAGGAAATTCGGATACATAAAGGTATTCGGCGACTGGACGAAAAACTCATTTTCTGTCTTCTTCAAAAACAAATCTATCAGCGAAGTCTGGGAACAAGTTAGGTAAAGGTGTAATGTCAAATGCCAAAGCTCAAATGTAAATATAAACCGACACAAAGACACCAAGGCACAAAGCATCACAAAGGGTTTGAAGCTTCAATTTAACTAAGATATCTGATTTCTCTTCATCTGATAATTCTTTTTATTCCATTTTTAATTAGTTCAACATTGAAATTAATCAAGTAACCTAAACGTTTTTCTGTTAGGTTCAAATGACTTAAAACCTGCGCGTTCCATAGTTAGTTTACTTGTTCAACAGCTTTTATTTCAACAATTACCAGATTTTCAACAAACACATCCAGTCTAAGTCCTTCTTCAAAAATCATTCCATCATATTTTACCGGAAGATCGATCTGCCTGACAGCATTTAAACCCGCCTTATTTAACTCATATACAAAACAAATTTCATAGATTTTCTCCAATAATCCTGGTCCCGGAGCTTTGTGAACTTTGTATGCTGAATTCACTATAATTCTCCCAATTTCTTCTTCTCTTTGGCTTAAAGGCAGATAGATCTTTGGCTGTTTGTTTTCCATTTTAGATTTATATTATATCATTTACTTTGTGAAACTTTGTGTACTTAGTGCCTTAGTGTCGATGAAAATTTAAAATGTCAGATATTTTCCTGGGATCAAATACTTCTTCACATAATCATCAATTGAATCCTCGAGCTTCATACATTCACTCTTATATCCGGCTTGGTGGAGCTTGCCCATATTTGCTTTACTGTAATACTGGTACTGGTCCTTTATATTATC
>CAZQYL010000130.1:2927-6917 GCA_964597425.1 uncultured Ignavibacteriales bacterium
GGAGCTTGCCCATATTTGCTTTACTGTAATACTGGTACTGGTCCTTTATATTATCGGGCATATCGATCCACTCAATTTGCGGCTCTTTGCCCAGCGCTTTGAATACCGCATTCGCCGCATCAAGCCATGTTGCCGCCCTGCCTGAACCTATATTATAAATGCCTGTACTGTACTTGCCTTCCCCGTTTATTGGATCAAAAAACAATGTCATGCCAACTGCATCCTTCACATAAATAAAATCGCGCATTTGCTCGCCATCTTTGTACTCAGGTTTAAGTGAACGGAAAAGTTTAAGCTTTCCTGTTTCTTTTATCTGGTCATAAGCCTTATTTACCATTGAGCGCATACTGCCTTTATGCGTTTCGTTGGGACCGAATACATTAAAATATTTCAATCCCGTAAATTTATCAAGCAGTTTGTTCTCTATAACCCACATATCGAACATCTGCTTGGATAGACCATATTTATTAAGCGGCTTCAGGCTTGGGATAGTTTCAATATCATCATCAAACCCGTTGGCGCCATCGCCATAAGTCGCAGCGCTGGAAGCATAAATATATTTTGCATTATTGCTTAAACACCACTTGCCAAGTGATTTGGAATACTCAACATTATTTTCTATCAGGTATTCCATATTGTTTTCAGTGGTTGAGCTGCATGCGCCCATGTGATAGATACTATCAACCTTATAATTAATTGCACCCTTTTCTACCTGTTTAAGGAAAGTATCCTTATCAACAAAATCAGTGAATTTCAATCCTTCAAGATTTTGCTTTTTTGTTCCGCTGGTATCTTCATCAACAATGATTATATCCGTAATACCTGATAAATTAAGTTTCCAGCAGATCGCACTGCCAATAAAACCCGCACCGCCTGTAATTATCTTCATAAATGTATTTATAGTTTAGAATACAAATTTAACGTTTGCTTATGTTTAATTCAATTTAATACATATTTTTGCATATTTCATTATTTTTTTCAGTGGAATTTCAGTTAAGAAATGGTTAAATTCAGATATCTCAATTAACTATTTTTCAACGGAGGAACAATGAAAAAACTATTTCTAATTTTATTTACAGCCCTGTTAACATCGGGTTCAATATACTCGCAGAACTGGAATGAAGGTTTTGAGGGTTTGGACTCATTATCTCTGCCGGCTGGCTGGTCAAAATATAACAATGCCAGTTTCCCTATTGATCCAATGACAAACTGGACAGTAAGAGATTCCGGTTCTAGTTTACCTGGTTTAAACACAGCAACTGCCAAATCACATTCAGGATTAAAATCCTGTGGTGTTAGCTGGTGGTCAAGTGTTGATACAACCGGTGCGCCATCAACAACAGCAGATGCATGGTTAGTAACAAAACGTATTCGTGTTTGGGCAGCAGGCGCTTATTTAAGCTACTGGATGACTCTGGGGGGCGGTTCATTGCCATATCTTGATAGTGTACAGATTTGGATAAGTACAACTGACTCTTTGCCTGCCAGTTTCACCCATTATATAGAAACTATTTCTGACCGCGGACCTTACGGGGAATTCAATCAGAACTTTGTTCCTTTAGATGATTATATTGGTCAAACAGTCTGGATAGGCTTCAGGTATAATACTGATTGCACAACAGACGGTTACTTTGCACAGGTAGATGATTTTGAGCTAACAAATCCTGTTATAGGTATAACACCAATAAGTAATGAAATTCCCCGCTCATTTGAACTGAAACAGAATTATCCGAATCCGTTCAATCCTGTAACCAACATTGAATTCAGTATAGCAAAAACCAACGTAACTAGTTTAACTGTATTTAATTCGTTGGGCCAATTAGTTGCAACACTTGTTAACCAGGAATTAAAGCCCGGCACATACAAGTATGATTTCAATGCTTCAGGTTTGCCAAGCGGTTCATACTATTACAGGTTAACCGCCGGTGATTTTGTGAAGACAAATAAGATGATATTGGTAAAATAACGGAGTTATTTTACCAACCTTGTTTCTAAGGTAGTTAAGTAAAAAGTAAAAAAGCAAAAATAAACCTGGAAGGTTTTAAAACCTTCCAGGTTTTCTTTTTGAAAAATATAGAATATTTCAATGCATACAATGATTATTATGATATACTTCAAAGAAAAGCGATACTGGTGAAGTAAGACCCCGCCTAAGTCCTCCCCTTTCAGGGGAGGACTTATTTTTTTTAAAGGACGCATTTAAGCGTCCTTTTTTTGCGCCTGAAATGAACAATTGGACACGGATAACACTGATGCTGCGGATTAACACTGATAAATATCTGTGAAAATCAGTTTGATCAGTGTCAACTTTGTCCTATGACCTCTCCCCCTTCCCCTCTCCAAAGGAGAGGGGTGAGTTGCTATTAGCTTTTGGCATATTTGAAGTTATCATAAAAATTGTCTATGTACGCTTTGAAATGCTAAAAACAGCATATAAATAAACCTCAAAAATGCTTAGTTTTTCAATTGAAACTGACATACATATTAAATATATTTGTTTTTTATAATATTTTACCAAATACATGAATTATAAGAGGCTGAATTATATATTTGCCGGGATAGTATTGCTTATTTCCGCTATCACCTATTTATACACCATGCAGAAGACGCTGTCCTTCTGGGATTGCGGTGAGTTTATCGCATGCGCATACACGCTATCCGTACCGCACCCTCCGGGCGCGCCGTTATGGATACTGCTGGGCAAGCTGGCGACAATGATCCCAATTGGCTCTAATCCCGCACTGCGTATGAACGCGCTGGCGGCAATCAGCTCCGCTTTTACGGCGTCATTTTTGTACCTGGTCATAGTATCAGTTATAAAAGTATGGAAGAAAGAAATTTCTACCAACTGGGATGCCATAATGATATATTCAGCAGCGGCCATTGGAGCGCTTTCGTTCACGTTTAGTGATGCGGAGTGGTTCAATGCAATGGAATCGGAAGTATACGCATTGGGTACAATGCTGGTAGGTTTATGTATTTGGCTGCTTATGCACTGGTGGGAAAAAGCCGATGAAAAAGGCAACGAACGAATCCTGCTTTTAGTGGCATTCATAATTGGTATTTCTCTTGGTATCCATTTATTGGTGGTTCAGGTAATACTTGTTGCAGGTTTTATATTCTACTTCAGGAAACACAAATACGAAAGAAAAGGATTTTTAATAGCTGTCGCAATTTCAGCGGCGGCATTTATAGCAGTCTACCCCATCACGGTAATATGGTTCCCAACGTGGCTTGGCGGCGATATCAAAGCATTCAAAATTGAAGATTCAGGCGCAGTTACTTTATTCGCTGCACTTATAGCTCCCGCTTTGATATACGGCATTTATTGGGCTGCCAAAAACAAGAAGCAGACCCATGCTATCGCATTTTCAGCAGCCTTCCTTGTGATACTTGGTTACACAATTTACGCAGGTGTTATTTTAAGAGCGCGTGTTGATAACATTCCTATTGATGAGAATGACCCGAAGAATCTCCCCGGTCTTGTATCATACTTAAGCCGCGAGCAATACGGCGATGCGCCCTTCTGGCCCAGAAGATACTCACAGGAGCCAATGCATAAAAGAACATGGGCTATGTATACCAGTGATATGGACTTTATGTGGCGTTACCAGATAAACCAGATGTTCAACCGCTACCTTGGCTGGCAGTATATAGGCAGAGAAAGTTATGACCAGGATGTAGGTATCGGCTGGAATGCTTCAGGCGGTACAAAAATGATAATTATAATCGGGCTCAGCGCACTGCTGCTTGCCTCGATGTATTTCTATTCCTCGCAAAAATATCTGTACAGTTTGATAAGTGTTATTCTATTGCTGGTGGTGGGGGCAGCGGGATTCTGGTCCACGGCGTTTAAAGCCATACCGTTCCTCATCGGACTCTTCGGGCTGTTCTACCATTTCAGGAAAGACTGGAAGCTTGGTCTCACCTTCCTCTGGATGTTCCTGCTTATGGGTGTATTCACCGCGCTTTTCCAAAGGCAGCAGGACC
>CAZQYL010000131.1:0-5582 GCA_964597425.1 uncultured Ignavibacteriales bacterium
ATGACCTTGCGCCAATGAATGCTGCGAACTCATCACGGGTATCTTCAAGCATTACTTTGGCTTTCCGGCCGGCTTCATGTACCGATGAAGGATTCCCGTAATTTTCACCAAGCCAGGGGAGCATAGCTTCCTTTACTCTCGGATCAATCGGTGTTGTTGCGGCATTATCCAAATATATCTGGCTCATAAGCAGCAAAGTTACCTCAAAATTCAGGGTTGTTCAATTCATTTTGTTATAGTGCAATATTCATAACAACATAGCACAAAAAAATATTTTAAGTTATCTTTGCTGTACAATGTATAAAAAAATTATCAGGCCGCTTTTATTTGACTACGACCCCGAAAAAGTTCATAATTTCACAATAAACAGGCTTTCCGGTTCATTATTTCCTTCAATTTTGAAGATGTTTTTAGGTTTTGAAGATAAGAAACTTGAAACCAAAGTTGGCAGGCTAACTTTCCGCAATCCTATAGGCCTTGCCGCCGGAATGGATAAAAACGCTACTGCGCTTGCCGGATGGGATGCAATGGGCTTTGGGTTTGCAGAAGCCGGCACGGTAACTCCGTTACCTCAGGATGGCAATCCCAAACCAAGGATGTTCCGCCTGCCGGAATACGGCGCGGTCATAAACAGGCTTGGATTCAATAACGCGGGAGCTGATGAGTTTGAAAAGAACCTCGAGTCCTCTAAGGAAAAGATAAGCAAAGATTTTATTGTAGGCGTAAACATCGGGAAGAATAAACATACAGAGCTTGATGATGCATACCAGGATTATAAGTTCTCGTTTGAAAAGTGTTTTGAGACTGCTGATTACTTTACTATCAATGTAAGCTCACCAAACACAGAAGGATTACGTCAGCTTCAGCAGAAAAAATTCCTTGATGAAATTTTAAAGCATCTTCAGCAGCTGAATAATGAGCTTGATACAACATTTTCTGATACCGCAAAGGATATTTACCTGAAGATAGCCCCTGACCTGACCGAAGCGGAGCTTGATGATATAATTCAGGTATCAATTGATAATAACATTACCGGACTCATAGCTACAAATACAACAATCTCACGGGATACTCTGCCTGAAGGGAAATATGAAACCGGGGGACTGAGCGGTAAACCGCTTGAGCCGATATCGAACTCTGTGTTAAAATACGTGATGAATAAAGCTGATGGCAAACTTGTAGTAATTGCCTGCGGCGGGATATCATCATATGATGATGTAAAGGAAAAAATGGATCTTGGCGCATCACTTGTGCAGGTGTATACCGGGTTGATATATGAGGGACCGGGAATGATAAGACAGATCAAGAAAGCAATGGCAGCTTCGCGGAAATAATTTACCTTATGGAAATTAAATTTACAGAATTAGAAGTTTCAGAAAAAGACCGGTTAATTAATTTTCTTTCTTCCGGTTACTGGCAATTCCACAGTATTCCGCGAGTTTCAAAGGAAAAACTTGAAACACAATATGAGTCTGGCTACTTTACAGGAGAAGGCTGCAGAACATTTCTGATAAAAGATAAGAATGAAGATATTATTATCGGTGTTATGAGATTGTTCGATCTCGGCTCAGGAGTAGAAGATGATGAAACACCGCTATTCGATATTAAAATTAAAGAAGAATCCCGAGGCAAAGGAGTTGGCAAGCAGGCTTTACGATGGCTAACTGATCTTGTATTCACAAACTATCCCAATAAGCTGAGATTTGATGCTACAACAAGAGTTGATAATATTGCTATGCGGAAAGTTTTTGAGTATTGCGGTTTTGTGAAGGAAGCCCATTATCGCCAGGCGTGGCCGGATGCTGAAGGAAACAGGTACGATTGTACCGGTTACGCAATTTTACGAAGTGACTGGCTGAACAAAACCAAAACGCCCGTTAAGTTTGAACTATAACAATTAATTCTATAATCCCTTTGATCATACTGTCTAATCTTCTGAATATTAATAAATGATATTGTGTTAGAAGTGAAAAAAAAAGCTGCCCTGTTGGGCAGCTTTTAAATTTGTATTGTGTTGACTGTACTTACTCATGCATCTTCAGCCAGGCAATCGCATCTTCTCTGTTGTAAAAGATCCTGACATTGTAACCCCTGTTCTGACAGGCATTTTCATAGAACTTAATATTCTTCTCAACGAATTTGTTTTCCTGCAATATCAGGGCTTCCGAGGTTCTTTTATCTATACCCATTTTTTCAAACAAGTTGACGGAATCATATACATTCAATATTGAGGGCGTTACTGTCATTTCACGAAGATCTGTCAATACCAGCAGACAATTTTTTTCGGAATTGAATTTTATGAACTCACCTATAGCTCTTCTGTACTCATCATCAGTTACGGTTCCGGAGTAGGTGACTTCAATTCTTTCAGGGTCATTCCCTGATTCTATCTTAAAAGGCATGATATTTGATGTTAAGTTTCGGCAATTCAGATTGCTGCCGGATCAGTTATTGTAAAATTATTACTGATGTTCCCTGTATTCAGCGTACCTGCGGGCTCAAAAAGCATTACAGATACTTCCTCTGCGGCCGAAGGGCAATGTTCAACTCCTTTTGGAATTATGATAAATTCGTTCTCATTGATGCTTATATCGCCATCACGCAGCTTCATTGTAAAACTGCCCTTTATGACATAGAACATTTCATCTTCATTATCATGTTTATGCCATGAGAAATCACCTTTGAACTTTACTAATTTGACATGCTGTCCATTCAGTTCGCCGGCAATTTTTGGATCCCAGTGTTCCTTTATCAGTTTCAGCTTATCTTCTATTACAACTTTTTTCATTTTGTCAGCTGCAGAGCTCCATTGTATACAAAAGTAATTCTTCAGGGTCACCCGGTATATTTATCCTTTTCTCAAATTTCATTCCAAGTTTTTCAAGAAGTTTTACTGAAGGCAGATTATTTGGAAGGGTAATTGCAGCTAATTTGTGTACTTTCAAAACATCCTTTGCGAACCTTACAACAGCCTCGGAGGATTCATATGCATATCCCTTATTTTCAAATTCAGGAAGCAAAGCAAATCCTATATCAACATCATCCAGTCCTTCTCTTTTTACAAGCCCGCACATACCTGCCTTTTCTCCTGAAGTTTTCAGCTCAACCAGGTAAAAACCAAAACCAGTCTCCCTGTAACTTTTCTGCAGTTTATTTTCAATATAGTTTACTGCGTCAGCAATATTTGTTATTGAACGGCTGCCGATATATTTAAGCCATCCCGGGGAATTAAGAAGCCTAAATATCAATTCTCCGTCTGTGGAATCAAATTCCCTTAATCTTATACGTTCGGTTTCCAATATGTAAGTGTTCATAACATGGAAGTTAAATTTATTAACTTTTAAAACTTCAGAACTTTGGCTTTTTCTTTTAGAAGCTGTTTTGCAATTGGCCAGGAAGGCAGTGTATCGGCTGTATAGGTATAAATCTTCACTTCGGTCGCAAGTTCGCGGGTACGTTTCATTGCTGCAGAATGCTCACCTGAGCGGGCAAATCTTTTCAGGTCCGCTTCGCTTTGCCATGCGGATAGAGTAAAATGTTCATATCCAAAGCCGGTATTTTTCATCTTAATAAAACCGTTTTCAGATACTGCCTGTTTCTGGATCCTGTATCCATACAGACTTAACCTGAAAAAATACCATACACTTCTCAGTCTAATTGAAGTTACGGTTATTATCACCCTTTGAAATTTAGTTTATTTTACGCTGATCATGAAATACCTGTATTCATCACCTTTGGCGTCATGGATAACTTCCCATTTTGCTTTATAGGTTCCGCTAAGCTCAATGGGTCCGCCGTGAATGAGATATGGCTGGATCTCATCTTTAGTAACCGAACGAAGGTTCACGGAATCTCCGGCAAACAATTTATATATCCCGCCGTTTATAGATTCCCAGATATTTTTACGTTTGGTTATGAATACTTCTGTACACGTATCATATTCCTGGCCTTTTAGCTGCTCCAGAAACTTCAGATCCTGAATGACCCGGTAAAGATCTACATGGCTGGCATTTTCATCCTTCGGCATTTTCAATTCAATTACATGTTTCTGAACACCGCTTTCAATGATGAAAATATCAGCTTCTTTGTTTGCAAGCTTTGGTATAGGATTAAACATACGTGATACAGGGTAATCAAGTTTTACGTTCAGTTCAGGGTAGTATTTCTTGAGGAAAATACCAAGTTCATGCCTAAAACCTGACTCATTGTATAATTCAAAAGGGGCCTGTGAAAAATATTTAAAGAAATGCTGAATAATTTCCTTCATGATAATTGACCTTATAGTATAATTTCGTTAAAAATAGATTATGCACATATTATCGGTAAGTCGTTGCAAATATACCAATTTCTAACAAATTTTTATCTACACAAATTTTTACACTTTTTGAAGCAAAAAACGCGCCAAAAATCAAATTTTTAGCTGATTTTTGTAGTTTATCAGGGCTACTAGTACTTTTCTTTGATGGTCTTAATATGATGCATAGTATGTCCAATTAGTATATAGCCAATTGCCCGGGCTGTAATCGGGTAAGTATCTGTCTTTGCTCTGAATTTTGATGCTTCTTCACTCAGGTTCTCAAAAAATATTTCCGTAGAAGCTCTTAATGCACTGAATTCACTAAGAATACTTTCCATTCCCCGGTCATTTACATTTACATTTGCGGCGTAAAGGTCTTCTTCCATGTTCTGCAATGTTATAATATCATCACCGCGCGCAGCTGCTAAAGCACGATACATCATTACCCGTTCCGTATCAGTAATATGCATAAGTATATCTTTAATACTCCATTTACCTTCAGCGTAGCGGTAATTATGTTTTTCTTCGGGGATATGACTGAAAAGATTAACAATGTCAGCTGAATTATCTTTTAACATCTGCATGTAATTGCCATCAGGTACCAGGGAGATGTATTTTGTGAAATACGGATTGTGTTCTTCAGGTTCAGGTTTATTCATTATTTATTTTAGATTAACATCATCTGCAAGAATTCTCTTCCACTCCTGGTGGCGTGTGATATATTTGCCAACAAACGGACAAAGTGGTATCAGTTTAAGACCCCTTCTTTCTACTTCTTCAAGGGCAAGTTTGACAATTATAGAGCCAATTCCTTTGCCTTCAAGTTCAGCGGGAACTTCTGTGTGAGTAAGAAATATCTTATCAGCCATGATCATGTATTCTATTCTGGCTGTGTGTCCTTCAACTGCAAGCTCAAATTGTTTACGATCGGGATTATCAGTTAAAATGTAACTTCTTTTTTCTTCTGTGCTCATATCTTTTTAAGCAAAATCAAATTATATGTATAAATTATCAAGCTAAAATGTTGTATATAAAAAAACTGCCCCGTTTTTTTACTCAGGGCAGTTCCAATTTATATCTATATTAAGATGATATTTCAAGACTGAAGCGCTTCAAGATAATCCCGCATTCTTGCCAAGTGCTGAATTGCGCCTTCATAAGCTCCGTATTCTTCAACAACCTTCGTAAGCATCTCAGCTGTTTCCATTATCATATGCATTGTTATCAGGGTTTTACCATTTTCTTCTTCGAAGGTAACTTCTGAATGAAACCTTATCGGTTCTAC
>CAZQYL010000131.1:5682-6896 GCA_964597425.1 uncultured Ignavibacteriales bacterium
TTTAAATTATTTAAAGCTTTCTTCCATCTTATCAATTGAAGTATTCCATCCGATATTCGCGCCTTTGCTGAGCTCGCCTTCGGGTAATCCTTTATGGATGATCGTCATTTCAGTTTTCCCGTTAACTTCTTTTATGAGTACTGTCACCAGCATTTCCATGGGAACACCTTTCATCCCGTACACTTCGGAAGAAATTACGTTACTTTTCTCATCTGCAAAACAATCTGTAAAAACTATTTTTTCAAATGGAATAATTTCTTTGTAAACACCCGTAGCCCATATTTTATTTCCTTTATCATCCATCATACTTGCCAGCCATTTACCTCCAACTTTAAAATCAATTGTGCAGTCAGGGCAGGTGAATTCTCGGGGTCCCCACCACTGCTTAAAGTGTTCCTCATCGCTCCATGCATGCCATACTTTTTCTTTTGCAGCATTGAATGTACGTACTATTACTAATTCATTTTGATCTTTCATAACATTTATTATATTAATAGTTATTAATTTATTTTATATCAACCAGGTATGAACGCATTTCTTTGATCTTACCGCCATCCAGCCTGTAGAAATCAAAGAACCTGCATGAAAAATCGCTGCCGTCTTTCTTTTTGGCCTTAACGTTACCTTCTACAGCGACCAGATCGCCTTCTTCAAGTTCGTTAGTAACTGTAATTAAGGGCAGACCGGTGAATGCATCGTTGTGTATTTCTTTCCTGAAAGCATCGATGCCTTTATGCGAGAAAAATCCGGGACATTCCCAGGTAACATCATCAGCAACGTACTTTAATATTGCTTCAGTATCACCTGAGTTAAATCCTTCATTTACTTTTCTTATTATCTCTTTATTTGTCATTTATTTCTCCATCTGTTTTTGTTTTGTTCTGCAATTTATCAAGGTATGCTTCAAGTGAATCAAGTTTCTGGTTCCACAGCTTGCGGTACTGCTCAACCCAGTCTGATACTACTTCAAGCTTTTCCATTTTCGCGTGGCAGAAACGCTCTCGGCCAGCCTGTTTTATTTCAACAAGCCCTGCTTCGCGTAAGATCTTTAAATGTTTATATACCGCAGCGCGCGTAATTTCAAAATGCCCCGATACAGCATTTACGTTCAATGACCGGTATGCAATCATACCCAGTATTTCACGCCTGGTCGGATCGGCAATTGCCTGGAATACATCTCTTTGCATTTTAATTGATTTAGTTTATATGAAACC
>CAZQYL010000132.1:0-2916 GCA_964597425.1 uncultured Ignavibacteriales bacterium
AATGTTTACTTAACTAAAGAGCAAAGAGCGGATGCCCCGTATCTGCAGAAATCGCTGCAATATGCCAAACGCAAAATACTGCTTGAAGGATATAACAAAGATATTGAATTCCTCGAGGGGCAGATGAGCAAACTCATCAAATCACGTAAAACTGCAACAAAAATTGATTATATTTCGTTTAATGATTATGATACGCTTGAAGAGGTAAAATCGCTTAAAAACAGCAATAATTCAGCAATATTGATAAGTTTAGCGGTAAGATTTGGCAAGGTCAGGTTAATTGATAATATAGTAATTAAGCGTTAATTTTGTAATCACGCTGGATTTTTCCTGAAATAGAAAGGCATTAAAACCATGGAAAGAATAATGTGCAAATCGAAGCTTCACCGGGCAACTGTTACCCAGGCTGAGCTTTATTACGAAGGAAGTGTAACCATCGATGCGGACCTGCTTGATGCCGCCGATATTATGCCGTATGAGAAAATTCAGGTTGTAAATATCAATAACGGTTCCAGGTTTGAGAGTTATGCAATTGAAGGTAAACGCAGAAGCGGTACCATATGCATAAACGGCGCTGCGGCAAGAAACGCTGCCGTAGGTGACCATATTATTATAATTACTTATGCAAATTACACCGAAGAAGAACTTAAGACCTTTAAACCAACCATTATTTTAATGGATAAAGATAACAAGATAAAAGATATCAAACATACCAACGAGATCCTGGAAGTTTAATTGTATATAAAATGAAAAATTACTTACGTTTAATTCTTGTTTCCTTGTTTATTTTCAGCGGTTCACTGTTTGCACAAAAGATGTATAAGGTATCTTATGAATCACAGGCTGATATAAAGGTATATGTGGTTTCATATGAATCACAAGCTGACCTGAACGTATTCATGGTTAATTATGAATCACAGGCAAACAAAGATGGACTTTGGTACAATGTTTCATATGAAAGTCAGGCTGATTTTAAGCTGTACTTTGTTGATTATGAATCGCAAGCTGACTTGAAGATATATTTCGTTGATTACGAATCACAGGCCGGCTGGAGAAATAAATCAAAGGAATACCTGCTGAAATTCAAAAATCAATAGAAAATCCTGCTTTGCTATCACCTGCCGAAAATAATTATTTAAAATCTGAATTATGCCGATAACCGATACTGATTTTAACAATAAAAAATCTGCTTTCCTCGAAAATCAGCTTGCTGAACTTATGAAGAAAGTAAAGGATACAGAAGGAAATATGAATAAGAAGCTCGCTGTGGCAATTCTTGCTGCCGGTCTTGGTAAAAGAATGAAGAGTCCCGATAAACCCAAAGTAATGTTTGAAATTAACGGGCGGCCCATGATAGATTATGTTGTTGAGCTTGCGTTTATGGTAAATGCTGAAAAAGTTGTGCCGATTGTCGGGCATCACCGCGAACTTGTAATAGATTTTCTGAATAAGACTTTTGCCGGCAAAAATATTGAATACGCTGTACAGGCTGAACAGCTTGGTACGGGTCATGCTGTAATACAGACAGCTGAGCTGTTAAAGGATTTCGACGGCGAAATACTGATACTTTCAGGTGATGTACCGCTGTTAAAGTTTGAAACGGTTGAAAGACTTATTAATGAGCATTTTGAAAAGAACAATACAGCAACGCTGTTAACAACGGTTTTTGAAAACTCTCACGGTTACGGAAGAATCGTACGCGATGCCGAAGGCAACTTCAACAGGATAGTTGAAGAAAAGGACGCGGCAGAAGAAGAGAAACAGATAAAAGAGATCAATCCGGCAATTTATATTGTTAACGCAAAAATTTTATTTGATGCGCTTTCAAAAATATCCCCCGAAAATAATCAGAAGGAATATTACCTCACTGATATTTTCCACTTCATCCCGAAAGAAAAAACCGGCACGGTTGTTACCAATGATGAACTTGAAGTAACCGGTGTGAATTCAATTGAGCAGCTTAAAGAAATGGAAGATGCATTGAATTCAAGAGCCTGAATTGGAAAATCCCGGGAACAAAAACACATTATATAAAAAGCTTTATCCTGAAGATATCATTGCTGTGCTGTTTTCAAGCATTACAGTTTTTCTGCTGGCGTACAATATTGCAAACGGCAAGATTAAAGATCAGTCTGCATTAATTGTACCGGCTGTTTCAATTCTTGCCTTTTCATTTTTAACTACATATCAAAAAAGCTCACCTTCAAAGGTACTGAAATTCCTGAGAAGTTACCTGCATATTCCTTTGTATGGCATTATATTCAGCGCTTTTCAGCAATTTGTGCATATAATGAATCCCACAGATTATGACACCCTGCTCTTGAGGGCTGATCTTGCTGTATTCGGTTTTGATATAACACGCTGGTTCGAACCATTTACGGGCAAAGGACTGACGGAGTTACTAACTCTTTCATATTTTTCATATTATGTATTTCCTACTTTGACTTTCGTATTGCTGTACTTTGGCAAGGATCCTGCCGCTTTTACAAAAGCCCGTAATTATCTGCTTGCAATAGTAATAGGCTGGTACGGTGCATTTATATTTTACATTATACTGCCTGCTGCCGGACCCGACATAGCTTTCCCTGAACATTATACAGTCCCCATACAGGGACTCTCACCTCTTACCAATATGTATCTTGAAAATTTAGGGAAATATTTAAAGGAATCATTTGTACGGAATACTTTCCCGAGTATGCATTTCGGGATAATACTCATCACAAATTACTTCGCTTACAGATTTAAGAGAAAATACTTCTGGTTTGCCACACTGCCTGTAGGCACATTGCTTGCAATAGCGACTGTTTACCTGCGTCAGCATTATTTAATTGATCTGGTTGGCTCACTGCCTGTTGCTGCAATAAGTATTTATCTTGCGGATAAACTTATAAAAAGATCATCCTGATGATACTTTTG
>CAZQYL010000132.1:3016-6883 GCA_964597425.1 uncultured Ignavibacteriales bacterium
GGTGTGCTGCTTTTTCCAAGTCCCCGGTGGCTTATAATTATAGCGGGAAAATGCAGGTGATCTTTAATATCATTATAAAATTCCTCAGCGTTTACCAATGCCCCCGGTATAAATACAACGGGAATACTCGTCAGTTCATCATAGCAAATGAGATACTGAACAATATTCCCGTTATTGTCTGCAAACTTTTCTTTCAATAAACTTATTGCGAAATTTTATTTATTGAATATTAGTGGTGCGTATGCTCTTCCATATCCTGGCCATCAGGGAAATGGAGTTTCAGGTCCACATCAACATCTGCACTTATGCTTTTTGATACCGGGCAGTGCAGTGCAACTGCTTCAAGTATGCCCCGTTTATCAAACGGTATTCCGGCAGGAAAAACAATTTCAGCAACTAATTTAACAACCCTGCGTGGAGAATCTGTGCTCATATGTTTTTCGATCCTGCAGGTTGCGCCTTTCATGTCTATTCCCCTGTCTTCAGCGGCAATACCCATTGTTGTCAAATAACATACAGCCAGCGATGTTGCCAGAAGATCTGTTGGAGAAAAACTTTCGCCTTTCCCCCGGTTATCAACCGGCGCATCAGTTTCTAATATAACTCCGCTTGGTTTATGAACGGCTTTGCAGTGCAGGCCGCCTTCGTATACTGTGTTAATTTCTACCATAATGTTTATACCTCCATCCGTAAATTAGTAAATAAAATCAGCGTTTAATATACCTAAATTACAGGAATAACGAAGATCTTTCTCAAATAATCAAGATAAGTTTTCAGAAAATTACATAGTATTATCAATTTCTTTGATCTTCTCCATCAGCCAGCTTCTGTTCATTACAATTTTTCCTTCAAGGTCATTGGAATAACCCGTTTGCAGTCCTTTTTCTTTATACTGTACCATTTTTCTGATTTCTTTCAGAAAATTCAGGCATCTTGTATTTATATATGAAGTAATATTTTTCGAATTCTTCAGAAAATGTCTGAACGAATCAGTTTGGTACTTTAAAGGTTCATACATTGCACTTTC
Organism: uncultured Ignavibacteriales bacterium; assembly: GCA_964597425.1. GTDB lineage: Bacteria > Bacteroidota > Ignavibacteria > Tepidaquicellales > OLB5 > OLB5. The sequence continues at coordinate 4,044 of CAZQYL010000132.1, forward strand.
AAAATATATCATTATATAAAGTGTTCTTGTCCTTATGTTATCAAAAACATCGTTATACTTAATTTTACCCAGCAAACCCAATGCCTTGCTGTACTGCTTCTTCCTCATCGTAATATTTGCCATTGTAAAATTCAGCAGGGAAATCCTGTTTTCTTCGGGCAGCGAGGAGGAATACTTATGATAAAATTCTTCAGCATATTTCAGCTTATGAAGAGTTAATGTATTCAGGATCATAGAACTGAAAAATTCAGGCTTCATTATCCCTTTTTCAAAACAATAACCGTTATTAAGGAACTTCAGCATGATCTCATTGCGCTCTTTGACAAACTCCATGTTTCCGTGATCGGCTTTTTCGTAACAATAATTATGAAGGTAAATATAGAACCCGCGCAGATCGCTGCCATGAATGTAGTGCTCGTTTTTGTACAATAAAGATTTCAGGCTGTAATAATAGCCCGTATTTTCCTTATCAATTATAGATCTGATAATATTATAATAGATCTTTACAAGAGGATTGTTTACCTTTCCATTCACATAATAAATATTTACCAGTTCATCCAAAAGCTTTTTATCTGTTGAATCAATGTTTACGTACTTTCTGTTATTCAGCAGCCTTGAGTAATATTTCAGCGTCATGATAGCGGAATAATCAATGAAACCGGAAATAGTTTGTTCAGCAAACATTCTGCCGGAAGAATTCATGCTGAAGCTTGCCGCTTCATCATGCAGTACTCCAAATTTGTACAAATAATAATACTGCTCCTCACCCGGAACTTGTTGATCTTTCAGATTCCTGATCAAAGCAGCTGACGTTTTCTTTACTTCTTCATACAAATTGAGTCTGCTTTTTTCTCCTGCTCTGCACAGTTCATAAGCATATTTATCTCTTTCAAAACTGCGTATTGCAGCGAATCGCTCAAAGATCCTGTTCGTTTCAGAAATATACTTCCTCATCAGCTGGTCGTTATACTTCTTTCCGGGGAAAACCTCTGAGTACAGTTTTTCTTTGCTTACTGAATAAGAGGGTGCATAATTTTTAAGATGTTTAAAAAGAAGTGGTATCTGTTTACGTTCAATAAAATAAGGAGAGTTTATAAATTTTCCGAAGTTTGAAAGCCCTTTGCTATCCAGAAGCATTAAGTTTCCAGCAAGTTTTGTATTCTGCATTTCTGTCACATTATATTTATTTATTTGTAATTATAGTTCATTTTAATCAATTTTGTTCCGGTTTTCTGTCACAATTGAGTAATACTTTCCGGCCATTTCAAGGAACTGTAAAGCGGGCACGAAGTATAATCCTTATTCAATTGTTCAACTGATCAGGCTGAAACAAAACTAAAATGTAATACTAACCATAATTAACAAATATGAAAAAATCACTTCTGATATTTACATCAGCATTAATATTCGTTTCACAGCTATACACCCAATGGGCTACAGTATCAACAGGCGGAACAAAGGATCTCAACTCAATATCTTTCTACTCCGCGACAGGCTTTGCAGTTGGCGACTCGGGGCTTGTCAAAAAGAGTCTGAATTTCGGCTCTACCTGGTCAACACTGCCGTTTGTTTCTACAACCAATCTGAATTCTGTTTATTCCACAAGCAGCAGCCATATTTACGCTTGTGGTGAACAGGGTTTGATATATAAAACAACCAACAGCGGCACAAACTGGGTAGTACAAACAACTTCAACACCGGGCATAAATTACCAGAAAATAGATTTTATTGATAGTTTTACCGGCATTGTTGTTGGTGATAACAGAAGATTTGCATACACCGCTAACGGCGGTACAAACTGGATCACCGGTCAGTTAAATGTACCCGTAGGTGCAAATCTGAATTATAGAGCAGTTGATTTATATGATAATACGACTTCTTATATAGCCTCAACTGATACATTAATTGGAATGATGTATCATTCATATATACTTCGTTCAACAAACAACGGAGTATCATACACAAATTTGTTAACATTTACTACAGGAAATTCAAATCCATTTGTACATATCCAGTTCGTAAATTCAACAACCGGTTTTGCGATTACAAATAAAGGCTATTGCATTAAAACTACTAATGGCGGAAGTTCGTGGACTAATTATCTCATGAACATGTTCTGTGAATCAGCTTTTTTTATCAATGCTGTAACAGGATATGCCTGCGGAACAGGCGGAGGTTTAAAGAAAACAACCAATGGCGGCGTTACATGGTTATGGCAAAACTCTCCAACTACCTTAACATTAAGCAGTATTACCTGCACCGATACAGTTACTTCAATATCAGCAGGATTTGACGGTACAATTGTAAAGACAAATAACGGCGGCACATTTACAGGTATAAATCAATACAGCACGGAAATTCCAGGGAATTACAGTTTAAGTCAGAATTATCCGAACCCATTCAATCCTTCGACAAATATCACATTTGATATTCCAAACGCTTCAAATGTTAAACTCGCACTCTTTAATGTGCTTGGTACTGAAGTAAAGGTCTTAGCGAATGAGTATCTTACTGCCGGAAAATATAGTGTTAATTTAAGTGCATCAGAGCTGCCCAGTGGTACGTATTTTTACAGACTTACTGCAGGTAAGTTTTCTGATACAAAGAAAATGATCCTGATAAAGTGACCTTTTTTTTAAAAAAAGAAAATGCCGTTAAAGTTTAAATAATCTGTTCTCCCCCTAAGGAACTTGACGGCACAACTAAAAAAGGGAGCGAAAGCTCCCTTTTGTATTATTCAACAATAATAAGCTGAATTTACTTCACTGCAACATTCTTCATCAGCTTTTCAGCTGCAAGCTGTGACTGACGGGCGTAATCAATAGCATTACCGAGAGTTT
>CAZQYL010000133.1:0-6824 GCA_964597425.1 uncultured Ignavibacteriales bacterium
GGCTACTAAAGCAATAAGTATCTTTCCTTTTCTCTGCGGCTTTGCGTCTCTGCGGTTAGAATCTTCATACATCCCTTTATAAATTGTTTAAGTACAATTTTAAAACTAAATTTGTAAATTAATTACAAATTTTACTTTCTTATTTATATGGCAAGATTATCAGGTACAGGAACAGCGCTAGTGACCCCGTTTAAAGCAAATGGAACAATTGATGAAGCCTCACTTCGCGGTTTGGTCGATTGGCAGATTAAAAGTAAGGTTGAATTCCTGGTGCCATGCGGCTCTACGGGTGAATCAGCCACTATGACCCGCGCTGAGCGCCGCCGCGTGATTGAAATTGTTGTCGATCAGAACTCCGGCAGGGTACCCATTATAGCGGGTACGGGTACAAACTCCACGCTTGATTCGCTTGACCTCACTCACGACGCTAAAGAAGTTGGCGCAGACGCTGTGCTGCTTGTGGGTCCATATTACAACAAACCTACACAGGAAGGTTTTTACCAGCATTTTAAAAGAATTGTTGAAGAATGCAATGTAAAGGCTGTGTTATATAATGTGCCGGGGCGGACCGCATCAAACATGCTGCCTGAAACTACTTTAAGGATTGCCGAAGAAGTTGAAAATGTTATTGCTATCAAGGAAGCATCCAACAACCTTGAGCAGATAATGCAGATTATAAAATACAGACCCAAAAATTTCGCAGTGCTCTCAGGTGAGGATTCACTAACTCTGCCAATTATCACAGCAGGCGGAGATGGTGTTATCAGCGTAATTTCTAATGAAGTGCCTAAAGAGTACAGCGACCTGACAAGAGCAGCATTAAAAGGTGACTTAAAAAGGGCACAGGAGCTGCATTACAAATTATTTGAGCTCATGAAAGCAAATTTCTATGAATCAAATCCGATACCTGTAAAAACAGCTTTGCATTTGATGGGGAGAATTGAAGAAAGCTTACGGCTTCCTTTAACAAAAATATCAAAACCCAACCGCGAAAAACTGAAGAAAGTACTGAAAGATCTGAAGCTGATATAATCCTGGATTTACTTCATCTATTTACAAGAACAAGGGGTTGCAACCCCTTGTTCTAAAGCGAGAATTCGAATTAATTTTTTTTGCCTTTTGCTTTCTGCCTTTTGCCTATAGTAATTACTTCACTAACACCATCCTCTTCGACTCACTAAACTCACCGCTCACCAATTTATAAAAATACACACCGCTTGGCAGATTTGAGGCATCATAATCAACTACGTATGTACCTGCATTCAAAGGCTGGTTCACTAAAGTTGATATCACTTTGCCGGTGATATCATAAATTATTAGTGACACACCCCGTCCGGCTGAGCCGGACACCCCTCTCAAGAGGGGAATATTGAATTTTATAGTTGTCGCCGGATTAAACGGATTCGGATAGTTCTGATACAGCGAAAATTCCTGCGGAATTTCGCTGCCAATCTGCTGAATACCAAATACATCCCAGTTTTCATAATAATACAGCCCGCCCTTAATGTTACCTAGAATCAGGTCAGGGTCAGTATCGCTGTTCAGGTCAACTATTACGGGCACTGAATTCTGAAACGCATTTATCCCCGCGTAATTGGATGTGACAAAAGTAAACGAGGGTGAGGAAACTGAACCTGTATTTCTAAAGAATGCAATTTGGCCCAAACGGTTACCCACAAGCATATCAAGGTCGTTGTCGCCATCAAGATCGCCCAGTGTTGGCGAAGCATCATTACCAACATTTACAGATGCGTAATTATTTGTTATGAACTGAAAATTGAATGAAGCTGCGCTTCCGTTGTTCCTGTAATAAGTTACTCTTCCGCTTGAATTTCCCGCCAGCAGGTCAAGATCACCATCATTATCAATATCAGCAAGGCAGGGAGCGCTTGCCTGCGATAGGTTCATTGTATCCATTTGCGAAGCGGTAAGTGTGAATACCGGGTTAGCGACTGTGCCGGTATTCTTAAAGAACTTTAATCGTGCCAGTGAATAATATCCCACTACCATATCTTTTTTACCGTCACCATCAAGATCGCCTATTGCCGGCGCAAAATTAAAATTGGAAATATTGAGCGGCAAACTATCATCCACCAAAGTATAAGCAGGCGCTATTGAAGTTCCTGTATTCCGGTAAAATCCCACTGAGCGGTCACAACCCATGAAAAGATCTTTATCGCCATCGTTATCAATATCACCAAACGCAGGATAACTGTATGAACCTAGATCAGCCGATAAAACAAAGTTATCGGTTATTTTTGAAAAAGACGGATTATTCAGCGGACCCATATTTTTGTAGTGCACAAAATTATTGATCGACTTTGAGCCGATAAGCACACCTATAAAAAAATCATTTCTGCCGTCGTTATCTATATCATAAATTCCGGGCATATTAAATCCGCCGCTGAAATAATAATTAGGCGGGGGAGAGTTTGTGTCAATTGTTGTCCACTGGAAATTCTGTGCCGTTCCTGTATTCTTTATATAATAGATGCTGAGCCCGAAGAGGTCACCCCAGAACAGATCTTTATCATTATCGCCGTCAATATCACCGAACATTATTGAACTTGCGCCGTGTTTAGGGTCATCGGCTCCGCCAACTATCAAAATATTGGCGAACCTTGCAGTAATGAATTTATAACTAAAGTTCTGTGCTGAACCGATATTTTGATAATAAGTTACTTCACCTGTTGAGCTACCCGTAAGGAAATCCTGGTCTCCATCGCCGTCAATATCAACAATTGTCGGAATGCTTGCTGATTCGCTTCCCATATAATCACCAATATCCGTTTTTACACCATACAACTGCAACGAAAAAGTTGGATTTGCTAACGTACCGGTATTTTTATAATAGCGCACGCGCTGCGAGTCACCCCCGCAGAAAAGATCAATATCACTGTCTCCATCAAGATCGGCAAATTTAAACCAGTTCCGAACATTCAGGTTCTGATATCTTACAGAAAACAACTTGTATACGGGCACTGCCGGCGTACCTTCATTTTTATAAAAATTCAAAGTGGTGTCCCTGTCAAAAATGAAGAGGTCAACATCGTTATCACCATCAATATCCACAAACTGGTAACGCGGTATTTCAATACCGCCGTTAAACGGATTTATTGAATTATTCCCGTTAATTGTAAAGCTAATTCCGTCAAACCTTTGATGAAGGTTCTGTGCAAACAATCCTGCTGTTAAAAATAGCAATCCTAAAAATATTCTTTTCATATTATGGCGAAATTATGGCAAATTTTGGTCTGTAACAATCTATATTAAAATATACATTTGTTTAAATAATCAGGTGATATTAATTAATTTAACACAGGTAGGTATATAAAAAATCCCGCCATTACGGCGGGATAAAAATTGAAGTTTACTTGTTTCTGTTTGGGGGAGGCTGGTTTCGAATTTTCTTCTTACGTATTATCTTTTTTACCCTGTCGCTCTTGCGGAACTTATCAGGTTTTCCTTTCTGGAATTTCTGACCGCCGGAGCGGTCGAATGTTTCTTTGGCTACAGTTACATCGTTTTCACCAATTAAAGTACTATTTTTCCCTTTGGAAAATCTTAATCTCTTACGGTTGAATTTCTTGCCGGTCTTTTCTTCGATCCTGTTTACATCGGGACCACTGGTTACTATTTTATCATCTTCAGTTGTAATGCCGGTTATCCCCGTCGAATTTTTTACAAGATCTGAATTTTGATTTGTTGCCGCAATTTTTGAAGGAGTGATATCGCTTACAAATGTATTGTTATCTACAAACACCCAGTCAGCATCTTTGTTTGTGTAGCTGTAATTTTTATCGGTTATACCTGTCTCACTTTTCCATTTTGCCTTCGGCGATAGCGCTACCCAGCCAACATGATTGCCGTCATTTGTGACTTTCCATCTAACCCAGGCGGGAGCCCATGTGTAACCCGGCAGCCATACCCATCCGTATTTGGGTGAGTTCCACCACCTGCCGTAATTGTATGTCGCATTGCCCCAGCTATCATTTGATGCCCAAAGCCAGCCGTGATCAGTATACTCCCACTTGCCGTTTGAATACGGCTTCCAGTTGTTTTCAACACTTGGTTTCCAGATGAATAAAAATTCATCATCTTGGTAATACGCAGATGAATATCTGCCTTCACCTTCGCCGTCACTCAGGTCTTCATCAATATCTTCCTTTGTTATCTGTATCCACTCGCCCATCGGGGAGAGCACATCGTAAAATGACTGGAATGAAACTGTGTTCATATACAGATTTTCTTCGCTGTCAGGGGGTTCATTCAGGGATATATCAATATCTCTTATCTTATCTAGCAAACTATCCTGGTTCTGTGAAAATGAGGGTTGTGTAAACAAAAATACAGCAAGAATAGCAAGTATTCCGCTGTTATATATAGTATTTTTTAACGCATAATGCATAATTTTTGCCTTATTTCGTGTTTTCTATAGGTTAGACATATAAATCCCGTGAAAGTTTAATCAAATATACAAAAAATTCAGGCATTTTGGGATGGGAGAATGAAACAGGTAATTCAGCGGTCAATTCAAACGTCTGCGTTTGTTGAGGTATTCAAGCAATGCTGAATCAAATGGCGTTTCGGTAGATAGCAGCACATAATCGATGTTGTTCGAAAGGCATGCGGTCTTGTATGTATCAATGAATTCCTTAACTGCGTCCTGGTATGAGTTCATTACCGATATTGGCTGTGAGAGCATCTCTTTGCTGGTTTCCATATCTTTAAAAATGGTGGGGGAGTCAATCGCGAAGCTCATTTCCAGCGGATCAAGCACCTGGAATACTATCACTTCATTTTTCTTGTGTCGGAAATGTTTTAATGCGTTAATTACAGCTTTTTGGTCATCAAAGAGGTCACTCAGTATTATTATCAAACCTCTGCGCTTTATTCTTTCGGCAACAATGTTCAGTGCCGATGCAGTATTCGTTTTACCTGAGGGAACAATTGCCGATAGCTGGTTCAGTATCTGCTTCAAATTCTGGCTTGTGGCTTTCGGCGGGATAAATGTCCTGATTGCTTCATCATAAACAACCAATCCTGCGGCATCCTTCTGAAAATTCATAAGTACTGCAAGCGAAGCCGCAACATAACTTGCGTATTCAAGTTTTGTGATATTGCTTTTTGGGGGAGTGTTCTGCTGCTCTTTTTTTCTGAACAGCTTGCCAAACGCAGATTTGGGCACAAGTGCGCTATCCGATGAACGGAAATGCATAGAGCGGCTTGAGTCAACAATAAGGTATGACTTCAAGTTCGTTTCTTCTTCAAATTGTTTGATATAATAACGGTCGGTTCTGCCAAGTATTTTCCAGTCAAGGTACTTTAGGTCATCGCCCGGCATGTACTGGCGGTGCTCTGCGAATTCAACGCTGAAGCCATGGTAGGGTGATTTATGCAAACCGGCTATAAAACCTTCTACAACAAATTTGGCTTTAAGCTCAATATTTGCCAGCTTTGATATTACTGAAGGCTGGAGAAATTTTTTATAGTCGGCTTGCAATATTTTTCGGAGTTATTATATAGTGTTATATAGTTAACTCCGGTTATCTTTTAATTGTTTCCTTTTAAAAATTACGGATTCTTTTTTGTATCGCTATTGGTCGGGCTCCCGTCAGGAGTTGATTCAGTTTTCGGGACTTCCTTCTTAACTTCATCCTTCTTTACGTCTTCTTTTTTAACATCATCTTTCTTCGGGGTTTCAGTTTTAACTGAATCCTTAGAGGTATTTTTGATGATATCTTCAATCGACCTGTTCTCATCCAGCATCTGCAGCATCATTCTTGCTGATTCACTCATCTTTTCATTGGGATCCTCATCCTTTGGATATTTATCAAGGAATTTCTTGTAATTTTCCTTAGCCTTATCCTTATTCTTCAACATCTCATCGTAAATGAATGCTATCATGAACATACCGTATTTTGATTCTTTGGTTGCCGGATGTTTTTGCGAAAGCTCTTCGTAATATTTTATTGCGTTCGGGTAGTCCCTCAGGTTATCTACATATATCTTTGCGATACTGCTGTATACTTCCGGTGCTTTTTGTGAAGTTGGGTATTCCGTCAAAAACTTTTTATACATTTCAACAGCTTCGCCGTAGGCTTTTTTTGCTTCTTCGGGCTTGTTATCTGTATCCAGCTTTTTAGCTTCTTCAAGCTTGTTTTTAGCTGCAAGTAAAATTGAATCTTCTGATTCCTTGGAGCATGCTGTTAAAAGCAGCGCGGGAATTAAAATCAGTAACAGGATCTTCAGTTTTTGCATAGTTTTTTAAGCGGTTTAGGTTATTTCTTAATGATTATACAAAACTATCAATATTCATCAAAACTTTCAATGAACGTGTTTTTCCTATAAATTGTCTTGGATTGCACTGGCTGCATCAATGCCTTTTCTGCGGCTTTGCGGCTCAGCGTGAAGTGCTTGGTGAATCAGCTGTTACCCAGCCCAAGGCGGATTATATTCTCTCCGTATTTATCTTTAAGCAGGTCAATTTGTTTAAAAGGAATAAGATGATCGCGGTTGAACATATCAAGGTTGTATGCTGATACTTTAAAGAGGTCGTATACAAAAATTCCGAATGTACGAATCTTGTGCGTCGGGTTAGGCGGGGGGAGCCGTTTGTATATTTCCATCGCATTGTGGAAAAGTTCTTTTTCGCTGTTGGTTGCGTGGCATAGCCTTACCTTGTCTCCGCGGTAACCAAGATCTTCATACCGCAATGAAAGCCCGATATGATCAGCTATCAGGTCCTTAGCCCGCATCCTGCGGCAGACGTATTCTGTCATACGTTTTATTTCAGCCTCCGCCTTATGATTTTCAAATATGGC
>CAZQYL010000134.1:0-6798 GCA_964597425.1 uncultured Ignavibacteriales bacterium
TACTGAAAATGAATGATATGACTGATAATATTAAGCATATTTGCCAGAATTGCGGGGCTGACCTGAAAGGCAATTATTGTGTTAATTGCGGTCAAAGCGGCAAAGCCGCTTTTGATAAATCGGTGTTTGCAATTATTGGTCATTTTTTTGAAGAATTATTCACCTGGGATTCCCGCTTTTTTCAATCCATAAAATACCTGTTCTTAAAACCCGGTTACCTTTCGCATGAATATATTTCAGGCAGGCATAAAAAGTATGTTTCACCTCTCAAAATGTTTCTTTTTTCGTCATTCATCCTGTTTTTCATTATGATAAAAGGAGACCCTGACCAGTACAAGTCATTGGTAACCGAAGGTGGCGAAGATAATTTTATGAAAGAATTCATACTAGAAGAGGAAAGTAACAGCGATAAATCACATGAACTCTTTATTGAAGAATTCAACAATAAGTTCAATGATAATATCACACTGTACATATTCTTCATTATGCTGGTATTTTCGGTATTACTAAAAATCGTCTACCTCCCGAAAAAGTATTTCTACTCAGAACATGTTGTGTTCACACTTCACTTCTTTACTTTTACTCTTTGGTGTTATTTGATGGGGTTTATTTGCCAGGGTTTGGGTGAAGTTTTCGTTTTTTTCTGGTGGTATTTTGTTCCCGGGTTCTACCTGTTGATAGCTATAAGGAAAGTCTATCATAAAACGCTTTGGAAAGCAATCATTGTCAGCATGTTCTTAACGTTCTCTTACTGGCTCTTGGTAACAGGATGGATATTCGGTACTATTTTCCTTAGCGCGGTAAGAGCTTCCTAGTGATACCTGTTGAGAATAAAAAAAGCGGCAATTAGCCGCTCTAATAAAAATTCAATAATATTTATAATTAATTTTCTTATTTTATCATAAGCATTTTTTTTGTTTCCGTAAAACTTCCTGCATCAATTCTGTAATAATAGACGCCTGTACTTAAACTTTCTCCATTAAACGATATTTCATAGCTGCCTGCTGTTTTAAACTCATTTACAGGTACAGCTACTTCCCTGCCCAGTACATCAAACACAGCAATTCTTACACTTGTATTTTCGGCAAGCGAGTATTTGAGCATCGTTGAAGGATTGAATGGGTTAGGATAATTCTGTTCAAGCGTGAAACCTGAAGGAATACTGTTATTTGTTATCCCTGTCAAAACAGTAAGTGTATCTGTAAGTTTTATTACATTACCGTTTGATGAAACCGCATATCCGTATACAACCATCCCCTGCTGGTGAAAATCAAAATGGGTCAGGTTAGTTACTCCTGGTGTAGGTGTTGTAACCCATGAAATACCGTTATCTGTACTTCTTTTTATTCCGCCGTTTGAACCCAGAATGTAAAGTACGGGAGTTTGCGGAACCCAAACAAGGTAACACGTCCCTGTTACACCGGCGCCAATATTTACACTGTTCCACGATAACCCGCCGTCGGTTGTTCTTGAGATCATGGGAAGTGAAGTAGATGTTGCTGCAACTCCGTATAGTTTATTTGAGTGGAATGCAATTGCGGAAGTGTAATTGCCTGAAACACTTATTTGTTGTGTTGTCCATGTTGAAGAATTATTTGTTGTCAGGCGGATCCTTGCTGCTCCATTATTTAACCCGAATCCGTAAAACTCGTTATCAACAATCATTAAGGAGTTTTGGGCATTTGATACTCCTGTAACTCCTGCGCTAAGCTCAACCCAGTTGTTACCGGAATTGGAACTCCTGTAAACTTTTTCAGCTATGGCAAGAGCAAACAGATTTCCATTGAATTTTGTAAATGCCAATCCTGTAAAATGTCCGTTATTTGAGCCTGTTGTTAATATTGAAGTCCAGTTCGCACCGGCATTAGTAGTTTTGTAAAGATTTGCATTACCATTCACATAACCTTCACCTGCAAAAGCCAGGTTATCGTTTATAGCCCAGATACAATATATTTCATTGGTAATTCCGCCAACCGGAACAGTAAGCCAGTTTAAGCCGCCATTGGTAGTTCTGAAAACCTTCGGTGCATTCAGGCTTCCGTCAGCAATGTAAACCGAGTTGATTCCGGCTACGCTGATACTCGGTCTTGTACCGGGATTGGTTACATTTCCAGCAGGAACCCAGCTTTGAGAATTAATGCTAAGGGTAAAAGTTATTATTATTGAAAAAAATAGAAATTTTATCATTTCTAAACCCCCTTTCATACTAAAAATAGTTAACTAAATTATTGATACATATAGCTCTTTCAGGGTATATGTAAATTTGGGTAACAATTAGTTAAAAATCACAAAAAAGCCAATCATCATAAATGAGTGGCTGATATATCAAATTGGATTCTATATTACTTTACAAGAACCATTTTCCGGGTCTGATGATAATCTCCCGACTGAACGGAATAAAAGTAAATACCACTCGAATATAACGAAGCATCCCAGTCAACTTCATATGTTCCTGCCTGCAAAGATTTATTTACTAGCTCGGTTACTTCTCTTCCTGAAACATCAAAAATTTTCAGTAATACATTTCCTGAAACAGGCAGGCTGAATTTAAATTTTGTCACAGGATTAAAAGGGTTTGGATAGTTCTGCAGCAAAGAGTATCCATTTGGAACTTCAGTGCTAACCTGCTCAACTGCCAAAGGAATATCTTCACACATTACATAGTAAGGCTTTTTGTTATAGGATGTATTCCATATATTATATACTTCCGTAAGAGATTTCCATTGTACCCTTCCGCCTGCAGTGAGCGAATTTATTGAATCAATGAATTGCGATATCTTAATTACCCTTCCTGAATTCAGGTCACCGACATTGAAGATTGAAAAAGCCGGATAAAAACCAGTGGCAGGCAAAGCTCCACTGTTCAGTTGGTTTATAAAATTCCTTATGATCTCTGTGTTATAATGGATATTGGAAGTATCTTCAATATGATTTTCACATCCATGTCCCAGCAGAACAAGGTGCTTCGTGGAATCATGCGTATAGAAATCAGCCATACTCTTCGGTTTCCATGCGCCAAGCGGGTTAGGGTCATTCACATGCAGCGGCGTTCCGCCGCCCCATAGTATATCAGGCTGCCAGAAATATGATGGATATATTCTGCCAAACTGACCATCTTCCAGTTCTTCCCAGTTGTTTCCGTTTATGACTGTATCATAAAGGAATCCACCCACAACTTTTGTTGGCGTGATGCCTAATTGCTGATGCAGGTAAGCCACATCGGCATAATTATAACCGTTTGCTTCATGAGAATGCGGATCACAAAACACGCCTTTATCTTCAACCATCCATTTGATCAGGTTCTTGCCGTTTGTATTTGCAACAACGCTGCCTGTATCAAACATCATAACTCCCAGAAGGAATTTCCAGTCAGACTGAAAGCTCCACGCTGCACCTTTTGACTGTACGGTATTCGCCAATTGAACAAGCAGATCCCTTTTGGATTTGTAAAAACTGAATGTAGTCCATTGAGAATTATCCTCATTATGAGAAGTCAGGGTCATGTAAACCGGCGGATACTGCTGCGAAAAAAATACCATATTTAAGCCTGAATAAACTATAAAAAGTGAAATCACAGTGAATTTAAATGATCTCATTTTAGCCTCCTGAATTATTAGTTAATGATAAGACAAATCAGAAGGTAAAAAGTTTAATAAAAAAAGCCACTCATCATAAATGAGTGGCTGAAATATCAAATTGGATTCTATATTACTTTACAAGAACCATTTTCCGGGTCTGATGATAATCTCCCGACTGAACGGAATAAAAGTAAATACCACTCGAATATAACGAAGCATCCCAGTCAACTTCATATGTTCCTGCCTGCAAAGATTTATTTACTAGCTCGGTTACTTCTCTTCCTGAAACATCAAAAATTTTCAGTAATACATTTCCTGAAACAGGCAGGCTGAATTTAAATTTTGTCACAGGATTAAATGGGTTTGGATAATTTTGCTCAAGAGCAAAAGTTTCAGGGATCTCACTGCTTACCGGTTCAATAAAAGTAATACCGCCGTTTGTGGTTTTAAGTATCTTGCCAGACCAGGATGAAATATATCCCGTGCTGGCATTTGTGAACCATACATCCGTCAGAATTTCGCTGAGGGGTGATGTTTGCCCAAACCAGTTCTCGCCCCCGTCAGTTGTCCTTACAATTGCCCCGGCATTCCCGCAGGCGTAGCCGGTCATTGCATCAATAAACTTCACTCCGAACAATGACTGCGTTGTACCTGAGCTGACTAAGTTCCAGTTCAAGCCGCTGTTGGTAGTTTTAACAATTCTGCCCGCATCGCTTACATATAATCCAAGATTTTCATTGAAGAAATATATTTCCCTGAAATTTTCGAACCCGCTTATGAAAGGCGCGTTCATATTTACCCAGCTTGCGCCCTGGTTTGTAGTTTTCAGCGCAATTGCTGAGCCTGAAATGAATCCCGTATTTTCATTAATGAAATATATTGAGCTTAAGGAAGTTTGCGTTGGAGATGTCAAACTGACCCAATTCACTCCGGCATTGGTGGTTTTCATTATCCTGCCTGTTGAGCCTGCTGTAAACCCGGTTAAAGAATTAACAAAAAATAATCCCCACAACTGCAAACTTGGCTCTGAATTTACCGTTACCCAATTACTCCCTCCGTTCACAGTCTTGATGATCAATCCGTCGTTACCGCTCATATATACAGTATCCGGGTGCTGGATCCATATTGCCATAAACCTCATAGAAGTATAACCAGAATTCTGGTCGGACCAATTGGCTCCCGCATTTGTGGTTTTATGAATATTAAAATTTGAACCGTTATACAAAGGGGCAGTGGTATAACCTGTGTTCTGGTCATAAAATCTTACTGTCTGCAGTGACTGTGCCGGGCTGAATGTAGTTTGTATAAACCAGCCCTGGGAATAAGTGAAAAAGGGAATTAAAAGCATAAGTATAATTTTTTTCATGATCATTATTTAGTTTTTGTCCCGATATCTCGGGATTTCTGATCAAGTAAGTTTGTTACTTGATCATCAACATCTTTTTAGTTTCTCTAAAATCATCTGAAGTCAAAGTATAAAAATAAACTCCGCTTGAATATTCCGATGCATCCCAGTCAACTTCATATGTACCGGCATTCAATTCTTCATTCACAAGGATTGATATAGTTTTACCCGTAACATCAGATATCACCAGCCTGGTAAATCCGGACTTTGGCAACTGAAAATTCAGCTTTGTCTTTGGATTAAAAGGATTCGGATAATTCTGCTTTAAGCTGAATTTGCCGGGTATCCCGTTCCCTGTTTGTTGTATGCCAAGATAAGGCTCAATTGTTATATAACATGTTCTTACTAACGTATCATTTCCAAAAGAGTTTGAAGCTATCAAAGTTACGGGGTAAGTGCCGCCGGCCAGGTACATAATAACACCCGGGTTCTGCTGCGTTGAACTTGGAGTACTTGAGCCTGGAAACAGCCAGAGCCATGATGTTGGATTGTATGATGATTGATCTGTAAAGGAAATTGTATCAAATACTGTTCCACTGGTTTTGTTTGCTTTAAAATCCGCAACGGGCTTAATGCTGTAATTTGTTTTGTAAGCTTTAATTTCCGTACCCGCACCTGCTGTTATAAAAATACCGTTCTGCCCCAGGCTTGAGCCGCTATAATAATTATATGGCACGTTCAGTGTCCACTTAACGGTTTGCAGATTTGGTGTAAATGCAACGTATCTTCCATTTCCGGTTTCAGCTGTGGTCACTATTATAGTTGAATCAGCCCCTACGGACATATAGGCCAATGGTGTTCTGATCTGCGCAGAATCGAGAATATTCCCGTTTGCAGGATCAAGCCTGTAAATATTGCTGTTTGCAAACTGTGATGGGTCGTTGATGTTAGAAGCATAAAGTGAACCATCCTTGCCAACACCTTTAACTACATAACCCGGGGTATGACTCCACAACTGTACAAACGCCGTTCCGTTATCCTGAAATGCATAAAGCGCACCTCCATCCCTGCATATATATATAGTACCGTTAGGACCGATACAAAGATCGTTTTCCTGATCGCCATCACCCGGCAGGTCAGCTGAAGTATATTTAGTTACGCCTGTATTTACATCTATAGCTATAAGTTTTTTGGGAGTGACAACCGAGCCCGTCCAGTGGTAATAGGTATTTCCGTAAATACAAAAACCGCCATCCGGTGCAACCGGAATTATATAATTGTTTGTCCACCTGGCAACACCGGTATTTTTATTTATCCTTCTCCCTTTATCAATGGGGTCGCCATCACATGCAAAAAGTAATCCTGTATTTCCCGGGAACATATCTGATGCAATAGACCACTTTACAGAACCATCGGAAATATTTAACGCGTACAATATCCCGGATAAATAATCATGCGCATACACTGCATCTTCGGTAAATCCAACAGCGTACATTCGGGATGTTGAATTTATCATCTTTTCCCAGATTAACGCCCCGGTGTTGATATTTCTGAGTTCAATTTTACCTGTGTAGGGTGAAAGCACTATACGGGAAGTTACAAACTTATCGCCGTATGTATAAATTGAATTACCCCATGCGGTATTATTTGTGCTGTTAACTGACCAAAACGTGCCCGCAACTGAATTTGGACCGGTTATTTCACTCAATCCGTTTCGCTGCAAATTACCGCCTGTAGTTATCCAGTTCTGGGAATACAATACTGTAGAAAGGAAAAATAACGCAGAAAAAATCGATATCAAAGTTCTCATAATAATGAAATTTAGATATTCAATAATATCAATGTTTTTGGATTAATTCTATTATATAATTAATA
>CAZQYL010000135.1:0-5194 GCA_964597425.1 uncultured Ignavibacteriales bacterium
TGTATAACTTCTACGCAGATTCAGTTACAGCCGGAGTAAATACACTTGATACAATCAAGCTGAATCACGAGATCATTAACTACAGAAAAAAATATCCCGATGCGAAAATTATAATTTATGCGCACTGGGGCAGCAATTATAAGCAGGTTAATCCAAGGCAAATTGCATTTGCCCATAGCTGGATAAATGCCGGCGCTGATATAATAATCGGTCACGGTGCGCACACCGTACAGGAAATTGAGAAGTATAACGGCAAATGGATATTATATAATATCGGAAATTTTATTTTCAATGCGCCCGGCAGATACAGAACAACAGGTGCCAAGCCATACAGCCTGATGGCGAAGCTGGTAATTGAAAATGATAAAGAAAAGATAATCTTATACCCGATATTTACAAATAACAAAAGAAATGATTTTCAGGTAAGAGAGTTGAGCGGTGAAGAATTCACGGAATTGGAAGAATTCCTTTTGAAAGGGAAGTTTGAATATTCCGCTTATGAAAATAAATACTTTGAGCTTAAATAAATCACTTATCCCTTAAGATAGTAACACTTATTGTATTTGATACCAGTTCACCTTCCCATGCCTTGATGAATTCTTTGCTGGTGAAATCTGTATACCTGCTGTTAACTAAATAATAATTTTCATCTTTGGTTAACTTATTGCGGTATGTTACATTGAACTTCCAGTCACCCCACGGCGGAGCGCCGCGGCACGGCCAGAAAATATCAAATTCGCCGTTGTATTCCAGTGAATCATACGGAGCAACTTTAACAAATGAGCCGTATTGATTATATCTGAAATACCTATCAACCTCTTCACCGTTAATTTTCACAGGATCCATACGGAAACAATGACTATATCCTTCATATCCGTCACTGCTGCGGTTAAGCTCAAAGAATGGCTCGAATTTTATGAATATGGAATCAGCTGTATTGTTATACAATGTATATGTTATTAGTATCGGGTCAGTGTTTTCATTCAATGAATATATTTTCTGATATTCATTTTTATTTGAAGAAATTTTAACGGTCACATCCTGCGAAAAAATATTCACCACTGCGGCAAGTAATATTATTATAATTGTTTTCATTTTACTTATGCGAAATTATGAATTTGCGGATATTCTCACAGGTATCTTCTATCATAGCTCTAACCGCTTGAGCGGTGTGGGCTGATTTATGCGGTGACATTACAACATTCGGCAATTTCCAAAACGGAAAATTTGCGGGCATTACAGGTTCTTCGCTTTTCCCGGGGTATTTGTACCAAACATCAATTGCTGCCCCTGCCAGGATACCATCCTTTAAACCGTTATACATCGCTTCTTCGGAAATTGTTTCACCCCTGCCTACAGTAATTATATACTTTCCTTTCATTTTAGCGATTTTTTCAGCATTTATGATGTGTTTTGTTTCCGGATTCAGGGGCAAAACATTGAATAACACATCACTTTTGGCTATTACTTCATCAATATTATTCGATATCTCATCTACAAAGTCATTACTATCTAAATCTAAATTTCGTCTAAAACCAATTATGTAACAATCAAACGCTTTCAGATATTTTGCGAGGTACTTTCCAATGTGCCCGTAACCCAGTATTCCGATATTTTTTTTTCTGATGGAAGTCCACATATCATCAGCTTCTTTTGTGCGGTTCCATTTACCTTTTTTGAGGTCATTTTCAAACTCAACCACCTTACCCATTAGCGCAAGTGCCATTGCAACGGCATGCTCAGCTACAAACTGAGCATTTGCGTGGGTGTTGTATAGCTTAATATTCTTTTTGTTAATTATATCTATGGGAAAATTATTCAGCCCCGTAAAAGGTACAATTACAGCTTTAAGTTTTTCGGCAGATTCGATTTCCTCTGCTGTAAGCCTGCCGGCGATTACAGCATCTGAATTTTGCATTTCATTTATGCGTTCTTCTGGATTGTCATTGATCTCAAATTCCACCCCGGGAAATTCTTCCTTTAGCTTATTTAAATATTCATTCCAATCTTCGCTAAGTCTGCTTAAAAATAGTATTTTCATAGTTCTTAATTATCTAACACAGAGGCACAGAAACACAGAGCCTTATTGTTTTGGTAAATCCGAAAATGCAGGTGTGACATAAGAAACAATTTGGTCTTTAATTACTTCTGAATAAAAATTAATAAGCAGTCCTTTTGGTTTATTTGTTAATTTCAAATAAGTGTGCAGCTGTGCTTTATGGACAGGTAATATTGCTTCTACAGTTTTTAATTCAACAATAATAGTATCTTCAACTAATATATCCAATATTAAATTTGAATTCAGAGTTTTCTTCTTATACTTAATGGGAACCAGCATTTGGCTTTTCACATTCAGTCCGGCTGTGATTAACTCATCTATTAAGCATGTTTCATATACAGTTTCAAGCAATCCCGGACCCAGTTCCTTATGAACTTCAATAGCGCAGCCAATAATTTTATATGAAAGGTCGTTAATGCTTTTTTGTGTCATCATTATAATATTAGTTTAAGTTTATTAATATTATTTCTCTGTGTTTTTGTGTCTTCGTGTTAGAAATTTTTATTACCATGAGTCAGAGCCTTCCTCGCCTTTAAAGGGACCCACAATATTCTTCGTTATCCACCCGCCGTAAAATCTTCCGGGTTGCGGTATTACAAGCTCATCATCAACGTAACACTCATCCATCTTCTGCGCGTAAAATGCCATGTGATCTTTCAGCTTCGCAAATGCCGGCACCGGATTTGGATAGTACCAGCATGCATATCTAACCTGTTTGCCGCCGGCATTCAAGTGATAATAACTTGCCTCACCTTTCCATTCACAAAAGGAATGATTATCGGCTTTCTCAAGCAGTTCCATTTTAATATCTTCCGGCGGCAGGTAATACACCGGCGGGTGTGATGTTTCAAGCACGCGTTTTGCATTTGTTGTATCAGCAACAACTAAGCCGTTAAAGATTATCTTAATCTTTCCGTCAAAATCTTCAATCCGTGGCGGTCTGGGGTAATCCCACACACTTTCTTCACCGGTTTTTGGTATTATTGGTTCTGGTTTCATTCCATAAAATTGCTTTTATTGATAAAATAAAAAAGGCAGATATTATCTGCCTTTTAAATCTAATACCGGGATTAACTCTATTATGTCAGCTTCAGAAACAGGTTAGTGACATAAATGTGCTATTTAACCAGTATCATTTTCTTTGTTTCGGTGTAATTACCTGTGGTAAACCTATAGAAATATATGCCGCTTGGCAGATTAGCTGCATTCCATTCGTATTCATATGTTCCTGCGCTCAGATCTTCATTAACCAGAATTCCAACTTCCTTTCCAAGCATATCAAATACCTTCAGGTTTACAAAACCTTTGTTGGGTAACTGGAATTCTATCTTTGTCATTGGGTTGAACGGATTGGGATAATTTTGCGATAGTGAAAAATTTTCCGGAATTTCGGAGCTGATAATATTTATGCCTGCGATAATCGGGATATCTGAAACATAAAATAATGAGTCAGACATCGCGTAGTAAGTATTTGTTTGTTTGTGTACGCACGAAACGGTTTTATAATTTCGGGTTGAAGGGGAATTAAAATACGGATCAGTGAACCAGGTTTCACCGCCGTTTGTGGTTAACCTTACAGTGCCGTTATCACCAACAGCTACACCGCTATCAAGGGTAAGGAAATAAATGCTTCTAAGTGTATTAGTAGTTCCGCTTGATTTTTGCTGCCAGGTGGCGCCTATATCTGTCGATTTATATATCCTCCCGCCGCTGCCAACTGCTACAAATCTATCACCGTTTTGCATTGTGTATGGATTCCTCTGGCTAATTGCGTAAAAATTAAACGTTGTATCCGGTATGCTGACATTTTCCCAGTCAAATCCTGTATTCGTGCTTCTTAATATTGTTCCTTTATCGCCTACAACAATAATTCTCTGATTGCTAACTATTGATATGCTTACACCTCTTAGATTTCTTGTTGTTCCGCTTGTTCTTGATACTAAATTTCCTGTGATAAGTTCACTTGCATATAGAATTGTACCGTTATCACCAACAGCAAACAGCCAATAGCTGTGGTCTATAGCATTCAGGTTAGCGCCGGTAACGGGAGTTTTAGATATCCAGTTCAAACCTGTGTTGCTTGAAACTAAAACTGTTCCGTTGTTGCCTGCAATTGCTGCATAATTCTGGTATAAGTTATTTGATAAACGTACAGCGTTAAGCTCCTGAGTTGTTCCGCTTGGAATTTGCTGAAACTGTATGTTTGTCCTGCCGGTCGATCTGACAATTTTACCATTGCTTCCTACAGCAATTGAATAAAATAATGTATCAACATTGTTATCGCTCCCCGGGGGATACATAGATAAGCTGCCCTTCATATCATTGATTTGGTTCAATAGTAGTATTATGATCCCCACTGAACCGCAGCTTCTGAATGACATCAATGAAAGTGAGACAAGTAAAATGACTGTCAGCAATAATGTTTTTTTCATGGTAGTATATAATTTGTTTGATAGCAAAAATATATTTTTGGATGTGCCTTAACAAAGAAAATTTTGCCAAATTGTGGCACAAAATTGGGGGAGTTTGAAAATTGATGCTGTTTTTATTGTAAATTTGACTATTTTAGAGGAAATACTAACTTAACAGTGGCACAAAAAGTATGCAAAAATCTCAGCTCGCGGCAATCCTGCGATCACTTACAAAAGAAGAGTTTAAGGAATTCGGCAGATTTGTACATTCGCCGTATTTCAATAATCGTGATGAGGTATCAAGATATTACGATGCATTAAAGGAACATTACCCTCTATTCCGGAGTGATAAGCTGAATGAAGAGAATTTGTTCAGCAAAGTTTACCCCGGGAAAAAATTCAGCGGCGTTCTTTTACGTAAACTCAATTCATTAATGATAAACCAGGCTTTGAAATTTTTCGCTGTTTCTTCATTTGAAGAAAATGAGCTTGAATTTAATGTTAAGATGCTTGACAGGTTAAGGGAAAAAAAGCTGGACGCTTTGTTTGAAAAGAGGTCGAAATACTTGAATGAATTATTCTCAATCACAAAACACAACTTTTCTTACCTTGAATCGAAATATAAATATATATCTATCTTAAACGGTTATTACCTTTCGAACAACGAAAGATCCATGCTTAATAATTTTCAGAATGAGCTTGATGAATTCATTGAGTATTTCCT
>CAZQYL010000135.1:5294-6741 GCA_964597425.1 uncultured Ignavibacteriales bacterium
GATGATTATAATATAGGAATAATCATGATGCAGTATTGCTATAAAAGGGTAATGAAAGGGGATACAGAGTACAGAAGGCATCAGCATGATATTACAATATATATGCTCGATAAAAACCTTATACCCGCAGGTTATGTAGAACCTTATTTTTTTACAAATGTTATCCGCAATGCTGCCAACATTCAGGAGTTTGACTGGGCAGAAAAGTTTATTAAAGCTTATAAGCCACGGTTGAATCCCGATTTTGCACCCGAAATTTCAGATTTTTCATATGCAATGATAGAATTTTCCAGGGGTGAGTATGAAAAGGCGCTTAGGTACCTTTCAAAGATCAACCTTGAAATGTCAAACATGAAGATCGAGATCAAAAATATGCTTATAATGATATACTTTGAGCTTAATTATTCTGAGGAACTGATTTCAATGATAGATACATACAGGCATTACCTTAACAGGGATAAGACTGTCAGTGATAGTATCAGGCAATCAGGTACTTTGTTCATAAATTTAGTTTCTGAGCTTATGAAAATGAAACATAAGGAAAAAGGAGGTTCTGCAGCAAAACTGAAAAAAGGGATTGCAGACCTTCAGGGCTCAGGTATTAAAGAATGGTTGTCAAAAAAAGCGGAAGCACTCTGATCTAAAAACATTTAAAAGCTTCTTGAATTTAAAGTAATGTATTTATGTGAATAAAAAAACGGAAATTATTTCTAATTTCCGTTGATAATTTCTATTTCTTAAATAAAACGACTGACTCTACGCCAGCACTTCATCGCTTACAAGATAAAACCTCTCGATGTTCGCTTCGAACTTAGTGCCGTCTTCCCGCATCATGGTATAGCTGCCTTCCATCGTGCCCCAGTTTGTGTTTATGGGACAGTGGCTGGAATACTCAAACGATTCGCCCGCTTCAAGCTCAGGGGTATATCCAACAACACCTGGTCCATCAACCCTTTCCTGGTCACCTTCTGCATTAATTATCAGCCAGTGGCGTGAAAGCAGTTTTACCTTTGCCGTGCCAAGGTTGGTTATTATGACCCTGTAGGTGAATGAAAAGCGGCTGACTTCCGGGCTGGATTGCTCCGGGATGTATTCAGGAAATACCTGAATTCTTACCATTTCGGTGGTGGTATCAGATCCTATCTGATGGATTGAGGTAGAATTTTGCATGTGTAATTTTAACACAATATTTAGATATAATCAATGAGTTTATATTGAGTGACAAATTTTTGGATAAAAATTATCACTTAATAAGCTCTTTTTGCTTCATCTCTGCATTTGGCAAACCATTGCCTTCACGCCTGTGGCGTTCACCGATCTGCTGGCGCCACATTGCGTAATACAGACCCTTCATTTCAAGAAGCTCCTCATGCCTGCCTTCTTCAACCATACTGCCTTTTTCAAGTACATAAATCCTATCGGCATGCATAATTGTTGAAAGCCTGTG
>CAZQYL010000136.1:0-6735 GCA_964597425.1 uncultured Ignavibacteriales bacterium
TAAATTAATAATCATTTATGACTATCAATAATTTATCTTCCATCCTCCTTGCAGCACTATTCATTATAAGTACCGTATCCACATCAGTAACATTTTCACAGGAAGAAGTTGTTATGGATTCCATAATAACCGGCGCCAAATACCGCATCACAATGTATAACGATAAAGAAATTATCGGCAGGGTTGCCAAGCAGGATTCCGTTTATGTATACATGGTAACCGATGAAGGCACTGTCCGAATCCGCTATGAAGATATATTCAGTGTTTCAAAAAGTACAGTACCAAGACTAATGAAAGGAATATTTACCTTAGGCGGGGGAGTGCTGCTGCAGGGCGGTGACTTTGACGACGGGTACAGGGATATCAGGTCGCCGGGTTATTCAATGCAGTTAACGGGACTCTATCCTTTCAGCGAGAATAAAGCCATCAGGATAGATCTCAGCTTCAGCAGAATGCAGCGTGAAATAAACGATTACTATTACAGTTACGGTTACCAGAGCTACGAACCGGCGAAACAGAATATTAATGTTTATAATTTATATGCTGAGTTCCTTTTTGGTGATTTTAATACGAAATCAAAGTTCAGTGTGTACGGTCTTGCGGGAGTTGGAATTATGCACGTTAGGGAAGATGGATATACACACACCAGTTATAATTATTACGATTCCAGTTATTATTCATACACATATCCCGATAGAGATTACACAAATTTCAGCATGGCGCTGGGCGGCGGTCTGCGTTTTAAGATAAGTAACCGCATTGGAGCATTTGCAGAAGCGCAGTATAATCTAACAACGTACCAGGGATTCTTCTGGTTCTTCGGCAGCGGATATTTCCCCATTAGGGCAGGCGTAACATACATGCTTTACTAACGGGGCGCAGACTATGAAAAGAATAGCGATTTTTGCTGCATTGTTTATGATGCTGGCAAACTGCTTTAACGTGAATGCCCAAAATGATTCACTCAGGCTTGGCAGGGATTGTAAAGTAGTCCTTTATAACGGATTTCAGGCTGAAGGTAAAATTGTAAACAGGGCATCTGATACAATTACACTGAAGACAGATATCACAAACCTGTTTATTCCGGTAAGAGATATAAAATTCGTTCTGGATCCTGATGTTGAAGTATCGGATATCGGAGAAATGGATACCCTGACTTACGGCATTGATGAAATAAACGCTGTAGAGATCGATACATCCGGCAGATGTGATATTTACCTGCAGGATAAATCTGTTATGAGTGATGTTTTGCTTGTAATAGATACCGATTCAACGATCAAAGTAATAAAGGAAAACAGGACAAAGGTTCTTAATATTGCAGGATTAAGAAAAATTGTATTCAAAACTACTGCCCCGTTCGGAAAAGGATTCTGGATAGGTTCAATTATCGGAGGGGCGATCGGAATTGTCTATCTTTATCTTGTTTCTATGGGTGAAGCAGAGTTGTATCACTACATTGCTTTTGGTACTTTATCTGCATTGCCTGTAGCTGTAGTTGGCGGCTTATTTGGTGAATTGTTTGCCCGTGATGATATATATCTTTTTCATAAAGGCATTTATCCCGGGAAGATAAAAATAATAAAAGCCGCAATAGAAAAACACACTTAACACTTAATTAATTGAACAGTATATGAAAATTATCCTCATCATATTTTCTTTTTGCATATTTTTGACCGGTTCAACTTTTGCCCAAAACAATACAAGTGATTCACTTAGGCTAGGTAGAAATTGTAAAGTAGTTCTGTATAACGGATTCCAGGCTGAAGGCAGAATTGTAAACAGGGCTTCTGATACGGTAACGTTACAGACAGATATCACAAACCTGTTTATTCCGGTAAAGGACATAAAATTCGTACTTAATCCGGATGTCGAAGTATCTGACCTGGAAGAAACAGATACCCTGAACTACAGCAGGGATGTTATGGATGCCGTGAAAATTGATACCACTGAAAAATGTGATATTTACATGAATGATAAATCAGTTATGATTGATATTGAGCTTTTGATCGATACCGATTCAACGCTTAAAGTGATAAAAGAGGACAGGACAAAAGTAATAAATATTGCGGGTATCAGGAAAATCGTTTTTAAAACATCTGCCCCGTTTGGCAAAGGATACCTGTTTGGCTCTGCAATTGGTTTTTTCATTGGGTTCATCCCTTTTGCATTCAGTGAGGGCGGTGGTCACCCTGATTTCAGCGGAATCGGGCCGGGAATTTTGGTCGGCTTATTGTGTTCAATACCTGCGGGATTAGTAGGAGGTGTTGTGGGTGTGCTTACTGCCTCGGATGATGTATATATTTTCGATAATGGGATTTACCCCGCTAAAATTAAGCGAATTCATCACGCAATGTCAAAACATTATTAAAATTTGTATTTGTATTGTTTAATACCTTATTTAGGTGGAGAATTATAGAATCGGTTCAGCTATATTTACTAAATCTATTTTAAGGTATATGATGAAATTCTTTTTTGCTGGCCTATCATTTTTTATCATTATTTTCATTCTGCCTGCTGGAATTTTTGCGCAGGATGATGATGGTGAATCACCCGAAATGATAAAACAGCGGTTTGAATATATCACAACCCGCAGGGTTGGGGGACCCGGTAAGACCCTTCCTCCATTTGCTTATCAAATTGCAATGGAGCAGAAAAAAAATATTGTGGATATAAGCTCAGTACTTGAGCATCCATACGATGATGTCGGATGGGTTAGTGTTAATCCGAACGGGATGTTTTACAACCGAAACGGCGTCAGTTATATATCAGGCAGGACCAATTCAATGGCATTTCACCCTTCCGATCCGAATATAATATACATTGCAACCGCACAGGGAGGTGTCTGGAAAACTACTAACGGCGGAACTAACTGGACTGCTATGACAGATGGTCTGTCAACTCTTTCAGGCGGCGATATTGTCATTGACCCGGTAAATCCGAACATTATTTACTATGCATCTGGTGAAGCAAATTTTTCTGTTGATAGTCAGTATGGTGATGGAATTTTTAAATCAACCGATGCCGGTGTTACATGGAACAAAATTGCAACCACTGCTCAGGTAGGTTCTTATATCGCGCAAATATGCGTTGACCCAACTAATACCCAGGTAATATATGCTGCCGGAACCAGCGGAGTTTTTAAAACAACAAATGGCGGTACTGCATGGAGCAATACAGGTGCCGGAACATACGGAGTTTCGCTGATTCTTGACCCGGTGAATACACAGATACTTTATTTAGGAACATTATTTGGTCTTGTAAAAAAGTCCACAAACGGAGGTACTTCCTGGACTACATTAACTACAGGTCTTCCTTCAACAAATGCTCAGCGTACACAGCTTGCTATGGCTCCTTCGAATAATCTGATTTTGTATGCCTGCATTGAAAACGCATCAACAAGTGCTATGCTTGGTTTATACAAAACGACCGATGCAGGCACTACCTGGACTACGGCAGCTACCTCTCCAAATCCGCTTGGCGGTCAGGGCTGGTATGATAACTCTATTACGGTGCACAACACTGACCCGAATATAGTAGTTGTAGCCGGACTTGATCTTTATGTATCAACAAACGGCGGTACAACGTTAACTAAAAAAACTGACTGGGCAAGTGTTTCTGCAGGTAATTTTTCTCATGCTGATGTTCACCGGCTGGCTTATAACGGCACTGTTCTTTATTGTGCTTCTGACGGCGGATTTTATAAGTCAACAAATAACGGTAATAACTGGAGTGACCTTAACAGAACGATTTCTTCTTTGCAGTTCCAGAGCGCAGATTATGACCCGACAAATATTCTGAAAATATATGGAGGCTGCCAGGATAATGATAAAGAATATACGACAAACGGCGGTACTGACTGGATCCAGCGAACGACAGGTGATGGAGGATATACTATTGTAGACCCGGTTAATACAAATTATATATACAGCCAGTATGTAAACGGTACTCTATACCGTTCCGGTAATTCAGGTGTAAGTTTTTCTTCAATTGCACCATCAGGATCCACAGGAGGATTGTTTTACAATCCTTTCGAAATGGCTCCGGGAGACCATAACACAATTATTTACTGCGAAGGAGATGTCTGGAAAACTACTTCCGCCCAAACTGCAAGTACTTTCGGCGGCTGGAGCCAGCTTGCAACTACAGCTACAGTAGGAGGAAGCGTTTCAGCAATAGGAATAAGCACTACCACTACAAATAAAATATACATAGGTACCAGCAACGGCAGAATATTAGTGACAACAAATAACGGAGCTAACTGGAGCTTATCAACAGGTTATAATTATGTAAGTGATTTCGCTGTTGATCCTGTTGATGATAATATTGCATATGCTACCTTCGGAGGGACCTCGAGTACAGTGCGTAAAACCACTAATGGCGGTAATACATGGAGCGTTATATCTACAGGATTGCCATCAATTGCTGCAAACTCAATTATTCTTAAAACCTCAGGCACAAGGATCTTAATTATCGGTATGGATGCAGGAGTGTATGCTTCGACCAATGAAGGAACAAACTGGTATGCTATGAATACCAATCTTCCTAATGTTGAAGTTTATGATCTTAAATATCATGAATCAGCAGGCGTGCTTCTTGCTGCAACTCACGGCAGGGGAGTATGGACTTTTGCTGATGCGCCGCTTCCTGTACTGCTGGTTTATTTTAACTCATCCGTTGCGAAACGTAGTGTATTATTAAGCTGGGCTACACAGCAGGAAATTAACAATAGAGGTTTTGAAATCGAACGTGAAGATCTGAACAATGCTTCTGCAGGCTGGATTAAAGCCGGCTTCATAGAAGGCAGCGGAACGACGAGTGAGACAAAGTACTATTCATTTTCTGATGATAAACTGGTTTCATCCAGGTATAACTACAGGCTGAAACAAATTGATAATAACGGTAACTATGAATATCATTACCTCAGCTCTTCGGTTGATATTGGTGTCCCCGGGAAGTCTGAACTTTCACAAAATTACCCGAACCCGTTTAACCCGTTGACCAAAATTGATTATGATATTGCGGCAGACGATATTGTGAATATTGCTGTTTATGATGTTACCGGAAAACTGGTTAAACAGATAGTTAATGAATTTAAGCAGGCAGGATACTATACCGCAGAGTTTGATGCTTCAAATCTTGCAAGCGGAGTATATTTCTATAAACTAATTTCCGGCAATTACACGCATGTAAAACGCATGCTTGTTGTAAAGTGAGTTTAAATTTATAAAAAACCCCGCTGTGTTAAGCGGGTTTTTTTTTATTGTGAAATATTGTTTATCTGCGAAGTTTTTGTAATTCTTCAAACAGTTTCTTTTCTTCCGTTGTCAGGTCCTTTGGAGTCTGAAGTTCTATCTTAACAAAAAGGTCACCGTGCTGTGAATCCTTGCCGTACTTCGGCATACCAAGTCCGCCAAGCCGCAGAGTCTTACCATTCGATGTTTCGGGTGGAATAGTAATTTTTATTTTACCTTTCAGGGTCGTAACATCCAGCTTACCTCCAAGTACTGCGGTAAATATGTCAAGCGGCAGGTCCATATACAGGTCATCATCAATCCTGTTATACAGCGGATGTTTCTGCAATTTTAAAGTAAGTAACAGGTCACCGTTTGGGCCGTTGTTATGTCCCGGGTAACCTTTGCCTGCGAGTTTCAGTGTCTGACCGTCATATGAGCCTTTTTTAATTTTCAGCTTAATCTTCTGACCGCCAATTTCAAATATCTTTTCAGCCCCGTTGAATGCGTCCTCCAGTGATATGGGCAATTCAGCCTGCGTGTCTTCACCTTTTATCTGTTGTTTCCTGCCGCCTGAGCGCTGTTTGCCTCCGGTGAATCCCGAACCCGCCCCACCGAAGAATGCCTCGAAGAAGTCGCTAAATCCGCCGCCTCCACCACCGAAGGAACTGCCGAAATCACCGAAATTGGTGCTGTAATTCTGACCGCCCTGGCCGCTATACTGCTGCTGATACTTGCCCCAGTCAAATCCGCCGCCGGTTTGACCGCCCTGCTGGTATGCATTCCAGTTTGAGCCAAGCTCGTCATACTTTCTGCGTTTTTCTGCGTCACCAATTACTTCATTGGCTTCATTCACTTCTTTGAACTTCGCCTCGGCTGTTTTATCGCCCGCATTCTTATCGGGGTGATACTTCATTGCAAGCTTGCGGAATGCTTTTTTTATCTCATCCTGCGTAGCTGTTTTTGATACTCCTAATATTTTATAATAATCTTTATAATCCATACCAATTTATTAATGCAAAAGTATAATTGAAAAGTTCCTTAAAATTTAATCTTAGAATCAGAATTATCTAATCAGCTTTCCAGAAAAAATTCGCGTGCATATCGTCCTTGATCCACCCGGTTTTGTAATATAGTTTCTGTGCTGGGTGATTCTCATTCTGTGTTTCTAGCACCATTCCGGCAGCGCCTGTTTCCCGGCAATGTTCTTTTGCCCTCTCTATCAGTCCCTCTGCAACCTTCTTATGCCTATGGATTATATCAACATACAGGTCGTTTAAGATCCACATTTTTTTCATACCAATTGATGTGAACGAGGGATATAACTGAGTAAAACCCATGCCTTCATTGTTATCATCAAGTGCAATGTATATCACCGATTCATTTTTCTTCATCCGTTCATTTATGAATTTCAGTGCGCCTTCAATATCCGGCTCCTGGTCATAAAATACACGGTAATCATCGAATAATTTTGCTGTCTGTTCAAGTTCTGCAAGTGTAGCTT
>CAZQYL010000137.1:0-2839 GCA_964597425.1 uncultured Ignavibacteriales bacterium
ATTTATCATAGTACCCTTTTGCTCCGACTTTTCTTCATTAGCTTTTGTTTCTTCTTCCTTAAAGTGATTTTCCTTGTGCTTTTCAAGTTTACCCGGTTTTATCTTCGTGTGATATCCTTTTTCTTCGCTGATAAGCTTAACATCCTGTTTACTTATATCCGTTCTGTGTACTGATGGTCGCGATATAATTGTGGCACGGTTTGTGTTATGCGATTTTGACATAGATAGCCCTTTCTAATTCATTTGCATATATAGCGCAACAAATAACGTGCCATTCTTATTTTTGTTTTGTAAGTGAATTTTGGGGAATATTATAAACAAAACCGGTATGTTATGACACAATTGGCAGGCCTGATAATTACAGATGAATAAAATTATATTTTATATAATTTTATATAATTATATTACAGCAGCGAATATTTAACCCAAAATACAATGAAAAAAATTACTATTGCTGCTGTTTTGTTTCTTGCTATAAGGTTTGTTGCATTGGCTGCGCCCGGTGATACAACATGGGTAACCGGTTTTGACCAGAGCTATCACAACTGGGCGACTGTAAATTATAATTCCGTAACTTTCCCTGATACCACGCATCACTACGAAAAAATATTGATGAAGTATACCATAGGCTGTCCCGCAGCGGGTTGTGACCCTTGGGACAGGCTCGGATGGATCAAATTATATACTGATACTGCAACCGGACAAGGATATGAAATAGCACGTGTTGTTACTCCCTACAACATAGTAGGCGGTGGATATCCCGGCACATGCACTTTCTGGATAGATGTTACCGATTATATGCCGCTGCTGCATGATACACAGATACTTGGTAATTATATAGAAAGCTGGATAGGCGGAACCCGCGGATGGCTGACTACAGTCAAGTTTGCATTTATCGAAGGCGAAGCGTATTATAAACCATTTAAGGTCATAAGCCTCTGGCAGGATCATTACATTGTTTATGGCGATACCGCTGACCCGCATGAAAATTATTTGCAGCCAATGAGGGTGTTTATTGACCCGCAGACCGTAAAAGTTAAAAGCAGAATGATAGCCACAGGCCACGGGCAGGGGAACACTCATAATGCGGCGGAATTCAGTATAAAATACCACCAGATCATTGTAAATACAGATTCACTTACACACAATTTGTGGCGGCAGAATTGCGGTCTCAATCCCTGCAGCCCGCAGGGCGGAACATGGCAGTATGCCCGCGCCGGCTGGTGCCCGGGAGCTGATGTGGTACCATGGGATCTTGATGTTACAACCCTGGTAACATTTGGAGATAGTTCTACGGTAGATTATAATATTGAACCATATGTAAATTTATGCAGACCCACTAATCCGAATTGCGTGAATGGTGTTACCTGCGCTGATTGCAATTATAACTCAACTGGTCATACCGAACCCAACTATAATATCGAAGGTCAGCTGATATTATACAGGCTCAATCCTGCGATTGGTATAAATAACCAGGGAAATATAGCTCCGGCGCTTTTTAGCCTGCATCAGAATTATCCTAATCCGTTCAACCCGGTAACTAAGATAAAATATACTCTTCAGAAATATTCTCATGTTACGATCAAAGTTTTCGCAAGTGATGGTACTGAAGTTGCATTGCTGGTAAATGAGGATATGAAAAACGGGGAGTATGAAATAGATTTTGACGGCAGGAATCTTGCAAGCGGCGTGTATTTTTACCAGATGGAAGCAAAAGATTTTAAAGAAACGAAAAAGATGTTGATCTTAAAATGATCGTGACATTTCAAACAGAACCAGTATGCTGGTTGACGGTATAAGATAATTTTTTTGCTTCATTACAGAACCTGTAAATCGAGATTTTCCTTAACTTAAAAAGGAGGTTAAAAATGAGATCCTTGAAATTGTTTTTGCTTGTTTCATTATTCTTTTTTCAAACAGTATTCTCACAGTATTTCTGGACTGAACAGGTGACCGGTGTTACTGGTAACCTTACATCTGTATCAAATATCGATGGCACAAATGCTTGGGTTTGCGGTTCAAACGGAGTTGTCATCAAGACCTCCAACTCCGGTTACAATTGGTCTAACCTAAGCGGAGGCGGATTACCCTCAAACATTTCCTTGGTAAATATTTTTGGTATCAATTCAACAACTGCACTGACTGCGGGATATATCAGCAGCAATTCATATGTTTACAGAACGTCAAATTCAGGTGTGAATTGGCAACTGGTGTTTACGCAGCCCGGCGGATTTATAAACGGTATTTGGATGCAAAGTGCGCTGAACGGTTTTATGCAGGGTGATCCTGTCGGAAACAGGTGGTCAATCTTCAGAACTACCAATGGCGGAGTTAACTGGGATTCATCCGGGCAGTTCCTTGCGCAATCAAACGGTGAGTTGGGGTGGAATAATTCCGTATGGGGAATAAGTAACAATATTTGGTTCGGCACTGATAAATCAAGGATATACTTTTCTTCAACAGGTAGTCCGCCATGGGTACAACAGTCAACCGGCGTAAATGCAAATATATATTCTATTTGGCTGAATCCAACTAATATGCAGGTAGGTTATGCTTCGGGCGATTCCCTTTCAAAGACAACTAACAGCGGTAATAACTGGCTTTTGACGCCATCCATAGGAACAGGAGCCATTACAGGATTTACAGGCATTAATGGTACTATCAATTACTGGTACACAAGAAGCAATACCAATATTTATTTCTCTAACGTTGGCGGACCTTTTTCAATTCAATACACTGCACCTGCGGGCAATTTCAATCATTTAGCTTCCGCAAGGTCAGGTTTTATCGGCGGACCGGGCGCAATATATGGAGTGAGGACTAACGGGGGAATTTCACG
>CAZQYL010000137.1:2939-6713 GCA_964597425.1 uncultured Ignavibacteriales bacterium
ATTCATTCAGACAGCAAAAAAATGGTGATGATAAAATGAAAAAAACTTTAGTTTTATTTGTAGTTTTATCGATCCAGGTTGTCTTTGCTCAAGATGGATGGCAATGGTTAAATCCGAAACCTGCGCATGATAATATCATTGATGTTCAGTTTATTGATCAAAACAATATATGGGCTGTGGGCAGCCGGGGATTAATAATGAAATCTGAAAATTCTGGTTTAAACTGGAATGTTTTAAGCAATGATTCTGCCAACGACTACAATAAGATACAATTTACCGGACTGAATACAGGTTATATTATTGGCAGGCTGTATGGATATAATTACCGTGATATCATAATGAAGACTACCGACGGAGGAAATAAATGGAAAGTTATTAAAAGCACCACTGGCAATACATATCTTACAATGCATTTCATTAATTCACATACTGGATTTGTTACCGGCTATTATAACTATATTCTCCGAACCTCAAATGGAGGAACTACATGGGATTCTACGGCTTTTGAACTCGGAGAATATATTTATTGGATGAATATGATAGATTTTTCTGATCAGAATAATGGAATATTATATGGGACTAATTTTCAGCAGCCATATATGAATACAAAAATTATAAGAACAACTGATGCCGGCTTAAACTGGATTTTGCAATCAAGTGATACAGGCAAACAATACTATAATTTAGATTTCATTAATAGTCATACCGGTTTTGTTACAAGAAATGCAGATCTGTTAAAAACAACAAATAAAGGGAATACTTGGGAGTTTTTACAAACGCTCCCACTTAATTTCAGTTATGGAGTTTCTAAACTATTTTTTAGAGATGAATATAATTATTATTCAATAATTTATGGAAGTTATGGTAGATCATATTTCGGAAAGACTTCCAATGCCGGGGCTAATTGGGAGATGAGCACTCTGCAATTACATCGCAGTGCCAGTTCTTTTGAAATGTACGAAAATACTGCAATTATTGGAGGCATAGACGGTGAATTAATTGTTAGCAGCAATAGCGGTAATTTTTGGAGTAATTTTAATTTCAGTTATGGAGATATGTCTAAAACTGAATTTATTAGTAGTGATTTGATCTATTCCGCTGGAGATTATGGTAAATTTCACAAGAGCAATGATGGGGGCAAAAACTGGACGACTAAAGTAATTTTTGATGATACAATTTCACCTAGCAGATTGATTAACGTAAAGTTTATTGACCTGAATACAGGGTACTACTTCGGTACTTCAAATAAACTTTACAGAACTGCAGATGGTGGAGAAAAATGGCTCAAATTGAATGATCCCGGCATTATTAACAGAATCTATAATTACGAAAGTATCTATTTTATAAATTCACAGACAGGGTTTATTACCGGAAATTATTATCATCAAAATATCAGCAGAGGATTTATATCAAAAACGACAAATTCCGGATTAAACTGGGATTTTACCGAAAATGTTATTCAATTGTTTGGAAATAATCTGTATTTCGAAAATGAATTAACAGGTTATTCGGGACAGAGCAATGCTTTGTGGAAAACTACGAATGCAGGCGAAGACTGGTTTAAATTAAGAGAAAATGGATATTATTCCAGAGTAAAATATGTTGATAAATTCAATTTTTTCAATATTACCGCAAAAACATTTACCAGAACAACAAACTCCGGTTTAGATTGGACTGTATTATATCACACAGAAAAGAATATTGAAATTAGAGATATGTGTATAAACGGAGATACTTATTATCTTCTTGTAAATGGTAGTATACTAGAGGATGGTAATAAAATATTAAAATCAACAGATAGTGGAAACTCATGGTCAGAAAATACTTTATCTCCTCAGTATGATTTATTAAATATTGTTTTCTTTAATGAAAATACCGGATATTTATTAGGAGGCGGAGGTAAAATATTAAAGACAACGAATGGAGGCGTTACAGTTGAACTTCCCATTATCCCATATCGTTTTTTCCTGTATCAAAACTACCCTAACCCGTTTAACCCGGAAACTTCCATTAAGTATGAACTTCCTGAAACCGGATATACAACTCTTAAGCTCTATGATATCAATGGCAGAGAAATAAAAAATATTGTTAACGGAATCAGTACACGCGGAATTCATGAAGTGGAAAGTTCACTTGCTGATTTGGCGAGTGGTATTTATTTTGTTCAGTTGAGGCAAGGGTCATATGTTATGTCAATTAAAATTGCTTTAGTTAAATAACAGGTTTACTTTTTTTATCACCATTTCCGGCGTTATTTCATTCATGCATTTAAAATGCCCTTTTGGGCATTTGGCTCTGCCAAAGTGTGAGCAAGGACGGCATTTAAGGCTGTTGTTTTCAAGAACAACAGCCTTACTATTTTGCGGATAAAATCCGAATTCCTTTACACTCGAACCAGCCATCATGACAATCGGAATATCAAATGCTTCAGCAATGTGCATTGGTCCGGTATCACCGCAAATTACCAATGAGCATCTTTTCACCAATGATATAAGATCCTCAATTTCCAACCTGTCGCAAAGATCATATACTTTTTTATTTTTGGTAAGTGATTTAATCAACTGGATGTTTATGCTATCCTTGCCTCTTCCTGTCAAAAAGAATACCGCATTTTCATCGGGGAAATCATTTATTACAGCGGCGTAACTTTCAGCAGGGTAAGTTTTAGTAAAATGACCTGAAACTGCCGGAATGCAAATTAGTTTGTTAGATCCTGTGATCCCAAGAGACTCAAGCATATTATCAATTGAGCGTTCGGAAACCGGATCAGAAAATAGTTCAGGAAGTGTCTTCCTGTGCAGGTCTTCTGTCAGGGTATACCTGTTAATAGTTTCCTTATATCGTTCTGTAATGGGCTTTTCATCTTTAAGAAGATTGATCTTGAAATTAACAAGTAGGAATTTCTTGATAGAGTGCTTGTTAAACACATGGACTTTTGCATCCTGTATTGATCTGAGATAAATTGACTTTAAATTATTCTGCAGGTCAATTATAAGATTGTAGTTACTCATCTTTATCAGTTGTCTCAGGTCTTTTAATGCACCGTAATCCAGGTTATTTTTAGCCTTAATTACTTTATGTACTTTCGGGTTAGATTTGATAAGATAAGTGAACCTCTCCTTTGTGCAGAAATCGATCCTGGCAAGGGGGAAGGTTTTGGTCATGAGTTCAATGAGCGGCGTTGTCAGTATGATATCACCCATAGATGACATCCTGATAATAAGTATTCTCCTGACCTGTTCGTTCTTCATTTTAAGGGTTAGGTTTAGACTTCGATTACCTGGTGGTTGAAATTCTTTACATCAATTTCATGAAACAGTTTCTTTATAAATGAGTCATCATATTTATTCAGGAAATAGATCACGCTTATTACTCTTTCCTGCAGGTTATGATTTGGGTAAACATTATTTGTGACTTTATCTATCTGCGTTGTTGTTGTTTCGCTTTTTTTAGCCTGCGCGTTAATAAGCTTGCTTTTAAAATGCTCCAGATTCTGCTTGGTCTTTTCTTTCATATTATCAACGGCATTTAAAAGTGTCTGGTCAACTTTTACTGTCATATTGCGCATATCGTAGAATATCTTATTAAGCTCGTCGATATACTTTGAAATTTCATCATCAATTTTAACTTCTGAAAGCTTATCAACAACTTTTGAAACCAGGAAACTGTGATGAAAAATATCTTCAAGCTTAACATTGAAGTTGTTCATGAACTTCGCAATCTTTCCTTCAATAATACTGACTGAAACTCTCGGGTAAATTACCGGCATTGTTA
>CAZQYL010000138.1:0-2391 GCA_964597425.1 uncultured Ignavibacteriales bacterium
ATAGGCTCCTCCAGCAATATGTTTCTTTTATCTATAGTGTATCCTTTATGAATAAGTGCTTCAGCGATGGTGCCATTGGTTACTGAACCGAAAAGCTTAATATCATCGGCTGCTTTTGCCTTTATTTCAAGCTGTACACCTGAGAGCTCGCCTGCGAGTTTCTGTGATTCGGCGATAACTTTTTCAAGCTTTTTAGCCTGCTGTTTTTTTATCTCGTCCAGGACTTTCATGTTGCTGGTATTTGCTTTCATAGCAACACCGTTCGGGATAAGGTAATTCATTGCAAAGCCGTCTTTTACATTAACTACTTCACCGGTTTTACCTAAATTGTCGTGATCTTGTTTTAGTATTATTTTCATTTGGTATATATCAGGAAAAAATGCAGGCTGAAAGTTCCAGCCTGCTTTGTTTATAAATTCTTAAATAGTCGGCGCTGTAGCATCGCCCAGTAACGCTGTATCTTCAGGTGATAAATGCTTTTCAAATGAATCATCTTCAAAAGCAGTTGGTTCATCATGATGCTCACCTGTGCCGGATCCTTTTTTGTTCAGGAACTGGATCCTTCTGGCCTTTATTTCAACAATGGTTTTGCTGTCGCCTTTTTCAGTCTTAAATGTTCTCGACTGAAGTTCGCCTTCAACCAGGCAGGCGTTGCCTTTTTTAAGCTTATCTCTGCAGCTTTCTGCAAGTTTATTCCAGGCAACAACTCCAACATAGCAAACATCTTCCTGCCATTCGTCCTTGCTGTCCCTGTACCTTCTGTTGGAAGCAACTGAAAAGTTTACAACGGGTGTACCATTTGTGGTCTGTCTGTATATAGGGTCTTTTGTAAGGTTCCCTGCAATAATTACCGAATTTAGTTCGGGCATCTTTAAATCAGCCATTTGTTCCTCCGATGGTTTCGGTTAAATGTTAATTGTTGACTAAACTTGTTTATTCAGTGGTCTTAGCTTCTGCAACCGTATCTGCTTCGGCTGACTGCTGCTGCTGTAATTGCTGAGCTGCAGCTTCTCTTTCTTTCATTATCTGCTCTTTTTTTACGAGATACGCATTGCGCTCGTCAAGAGTTTTTTTGTCAAAAGAAACCGTCAAAAATCTGAGTATATCATCATCCAGGTGGTATGCTCTTTCAAGCTTTGCTATAACGGATGGATCAGCAGTGAATTCTATGGAGATATATGAACCTGTAGGCTTATTCTTTATTGGATAAGCAAGCTTCCTTCTGCCCCATTTTTCTGTTTTTAATACTTCACCTTCATTTTTCTTGAAGAAGTTTGCATATTTGTTGACTATTGAATCAACTCTTTCATCTTCGAATATCGAGTCAACTATAAAAGTCGTTTCGTAATACTTGTGTGCTTTTGCGCTCATTAAATTATGGTTAGATTTTAGCTATAAATATAGCTTTTTGGGAATTAATTTTCAAGGCAGGAAAAAACGGGGCTAAATTGAAATTTTTGAGAAATTTAAAGATTTTAGGTTATTTCTCAGAATTCATAAATTTCCTTTCAACTGACTTAGACCATTAAAATTGATCAACTTCACCTTCTGAACTCATTTTCTTCATTTTATATATCCAATATTATGCCGATTTTAGTAGTTAAATCATTTCTGAATGCCAAGAAAAGCCGTAATAAAAGCAAGTTCCGATACAAAAAGTAAAACACCCAAAACAAAAGGGACCCTCAGCAAAATATCACGCTCAAAATCCGTTAAAGCGGAGCCTAGAAATAATGTAAACAGGGATTTTATCTCAGTCAAAGGGGCACGTGTAAATAATTTAAAGAATATAAGCGTAGATATTCCCCATAATAAGTTTGTGGTTGTAACCGGCTTGAGCGGCTCGGGCAAAACATCCCTCGTATTCGATACCATATACGCCGAAGGGCAGCGCAGATACATTGAAAGCATGTCATCCTACGCAAGACAGTTCCTTGAAAGGATAAATAAACCTGATGTTGATTCCATTACGGGACTAGCTCCTTCCATGGCGATTGAAGTTAAAACCACAACCCGAAATCCAAGAAGTACCGTTGGAACCTCAACTGAAATTTACGACTATTTAAGGCTGCTTTATGCGCGGGCTGGAAAAACATACAGTCCCGTAAGCGGTAAAGAAGTTCAGCGTGATACAATTGAAGGAATACTGAAGTTCATAAATACACTTGAAGATAAAACAAGGCTCTATATTCTTTTCCCCGTGCATACGCACGAAAAAAAATCAGTTAAGCAGGAAATAGAGAACCTGATTCAAAAAGGGTTCATAAGAATTTTTGACGGTAAAAAAATTATTGAGCTGAACCAGGGATATGATGAAAAGAAAATTAAACTAGCCGATATTAAAGTTGTTGTAGATAGACTTGCTTTAAATAAAACAGATGAGGAACAGGT
>CAZQYL010000138.1:2491-4311 GCA_964597425.1 uncultured Ignavibacteriales bacterium
GTTCCGTTTAAAGATCTTACCAAAGAAGAAGTTGAAAAGGTCTATAAAGGAATGGGCGAGTATCTTGGAGTAAATAAGTTCTTCAGGATGGTTGAGCGCGAAGCCGCGTATAAGATTCACTACCGGGTATTGCTGAGCCGTTACCGCGCGTACACAAAGTGTACTGAGTGTGAAGGTTCCAGGCTGCGTAAAGAAGCATTGTACGTTAAAGTTGCCGGTAAGACAATTAAAGACCTTGTACAAAGCAGCATTGAAGAACTGTACTTTTTCTTTAATGAAGTGAAGCTTGATAAAATGCAGCAGGAAATTGCAGGAAGAATACTTGAAGAAATACGAAACCGTTTAAAATATTTATATGAAGTCGGGCTTGGATACCTTACTATTGATAGGCTCACAAGCACGCTTTCCGGAGGCGAGAGCCAAAGGATAAATCTAGCAACATCGCTTGGGTCATCGCTGGTAGGCTCAATTTATGTGCTTGATGAGCCAAGTGTGGGACTGCACCCTCGCGATAATGACAGGCTCATAAAAATACTCAAATCACTTCGTGATATAGGTAATTCAGTTATTGTAGTTGAGCATGACCCTGATATGATAAATGCCAGCGATTATATGATAGATATAGGTCCAAAAGCAGGTGAGTTTGGCGGCGAAGTAGTTTTTGCAGGTGATATCAAAGATATTGCCAAATCAAAAGATTCCCTTACTGCAAAATACCTTACGGGCAAAATGAAAATTGATCTGCCATCCAGAAGACGGGCTGTTAATGGTCATGTAATTTCTATCCGCGGCGCATCTGAAAATAATTTAAAGGACCTGAACGTTGATATTCCTTTGGGAATTTTTGTTTGTATTACCGGCGTCAGCGGTTCAGGAAAATCTACTTTAATTAGCGATATACTCTACGGGGCTATAAAAAAACGCCTTGAAGGAATATACAACGAAAAGATAGGACAGTACCGTGAAATCACGGGTCACCAGCATGTAAATGCAATTGAGCTTGTTGACCAGACGCCCATCGGCAGGTCACCGCGCTCAAATCCGGTTACTTATATGAAGATATTCGATCTGATCCGCGATGTATACGGTAGCCTGCCTGCAAGCAAGCTGCGCGGATTTTCAGCGGGCAATTTTTCCTTCAATGTGCCGGGCGGCAGGTGTGAAACCTGCGAAGGTTCAGGAGTAATAAAAATTGCGATGCAGTTCATGGCTGATATATACCTGGAGTGTGATGTTTGCAAAGGCAAACGTTATAAAAGCGAAATACTGGAAGCGGAATATAAGGGAAAAAGTATCAGCGATGTATTACAGCTTAGTATAACCGAAGCGATAGCTTTTTTTAAGGACTATC
The DNA here is from genome assembly GCA_964597425.1 of uncultured Ignavibacteriales bacterium. GTDB lineage: Bacteria > Bacteroidota > Ignavibacteria > Tepidaquicellales > OLB5 > OLB5. Next base: position 3,843 of record CAZQYL010000138.1, read on the forward strand.
CCCGCATCACAGCAAAGCTTAAGATACTTGATGAAGTAGGTTTGGGATATTTAAGGCTTGGCCAATCAGCCACAACGCTTTCAGGCGGTGAAGCGCAGAGAATTAAGCTTGCATTCCATCTTTCATTCCAGACGGCAGGGGAGAAGACGCTGTTTATTTTTGATGAGCCTACAACGGGTCTGCATTTGTATGATATATCTAAACTGCTGAAGTGTTTTAATGAGCTTATTGCCAAAGGGAATTCCGTTGTAGTTGTTGAGCATAACCTTGAAGTGATTAAGTGCGCTGATTATGTAATTGATATAGGACCCGATAGCGGCAACAAAGGCGGCGAGGTTGTTGCAAAAGGAACTCCCGAAGAAGTGGCGAAGAGCAAAAATTCATTTACCGCCGGATTTTTAAAGAAGATGCTGAAGTAGAAAAAAGTTCTCTGTTTTTCTTATTTGACCAGCATCATTTTTCTGGTTTC
>CAZQYL010000138.1:4411-6696 GCA_964597425.1 uncultured Ignavibacteriales bacterium
GTGAATACTTAATGGTGGTATAGTCAAGATCAGTTGTGTTTTCCCATGCCGTTCCTGTGATATATACATTTCCCATTGCGTCGGTAGTTACTGATTTACCTTCATCCCAGTTATCTGATGATCCGTTATATGATTTAGCCCATCTGAATACTCCATCCTGACTGAACTTTACTGTCAATATATCCAAAAAAGTTGAAAGGCTGCCTGCATATCCGGTCATTATAACATTACCTTCATTATCTAGCGTCATATCAAAGGGGACATCGCTGAAACCCTGTTCATCATATGAACTTGTCCACAGTTTTGTTCCGCTTGAGTTATATCTAATAAGCACAACATCAAACTGAACGAATGCACCGTTCATATATGCCATTGCGCCGCCTACGTAGATATCACCGTTTTGAGCGATCTTTACCCTTTGGCCCAGATCATTTTGTCCTGCAGGTCCATTTTCAGTTCTTACCCACTCTTCATTGCCGGAAGGAGAATATTTTATTAGCAGCAGATCGTAATCTTCTGAGCCGGTATATGTAAAACCTGTGACATATGAGTTACCAAGATTATCGGTTGTTATTGAATTTGACTCAGCCCATTGGAAACCCGACGGGTGATTGTAATTTTTTGCCCATAGTAATGTGCCGCCGGTATTATATTTTAATGTTAATACACCTATAGTACTGACTGTTGAATCAAGGTAAACATTGGCAGTTATAAACAGCCCGCCTGAATTATCCAAAGCGATCTCAGCTTTTGAAAGTTCTAAATACCTGTTTTGCGGATCGGTGTATGTCCGCAGCCACAATTGTACACCGGACGGGCTGTATTTTATTGTTATCATTGTGCTGTTGTCATCGTTACCTGTGATATACAGATTTCCCTGCGGGTCAATGATCATTGATTTTGCCACTCCATAATACTGCCGTACCCATATTTGGGTACCTGCTGAATTGTATTTAATTGTATTAAAATCATATCCTGTTACATATATATTACCTTCGCCATCAATTGCTATATCGTTTCCGTATCCCTGTGAGTTGGGTGAGCTATACTCCTTAACCCATGTTTGCGAGACCTGGCTGTAAGATATTGTGATGAAAAATAACATCAATATATAGTATAGTAACAATTTCTTTACTTTTATCATACCTGATATTTGTTTTAATATAACATTCTTAAATTATGATTGTAACTTAATATTATGTTTAATAGATTGCAAATAAATTAGTCTATATTTTGTTAGATGTTTTTATGACACAAAATTATGCAAAATACAGCCCTGTAAAGAACAATATAGCTTCAATTCTGTATTTGTACGAAGTTGCTGCAATCCCCCGGGAAATTAGGGAAGAATATCTTCAGAAAATCCTGAAAAGGAAAAATGCTGAACATCAAAAGAATGTGAAGCTGATAAACTTCATATATGACAGGATTGAAAAGGGTAATCTCTATGATTGGGATTCCGCAGAGATATGCAGGGACTTACAAGTATCTTATAATACCTACCGGTTCCACAAATCAAATTTCCTGGATGGATTAAGGAACTATTATTTTCTGCCGGATAAATCTAATTCAAATCAGGAAAAGACTGAACGGAATGATAAGGATACCGAATCGGAATTTTATGATGCAAAATTGAAATTTTCATCAGGAATGAGAAAAGAAGCCAAACTTATCTTCCTTAAACTGGCCGTCAAGATCAAAAAAGAGAAATTGAACGGATTAAATATCCTGATTGCTTCTGAGATTTACGAACACTTGCTTGTTTATTACTATAATCAGCATGATCTTTTGAGGTACAACAGGTATTTATCTGAGACTAAACGCCTGGTAAACTATCTGGGTAAACAAAAAATTGTGCTTAGCAAACAGCACTCAGCACTCATTAAAGCGAGGTATTACACAGCAATGGGCAGAAAATTCGGTCTGAACCTTGTAAATGACAGTTCATATACAAATAAACTGAATTTTTACAAACTCGCTTACAATGAAGCGGTAAAAGCTGCCAACCCGGAATACTTAACCTACGTAATATTTCATTTGGGTGAGCTTAACTCAGTTTTGGGCAACAGTTCAGTGGCACTTAATTATTACAGGAAAGGTTATGAAATTGCCGAAAAAAGAAAATTGCAGGCTTCCAAATACGGTTTCAAAGCGCTGATGATCTCAGAAAGTAACAATAAAAAAGAAGGGTCCGGGAAGTTGGTAAATAATTTAGCTGAATGCTGGGCTCAGGTAAAGCGCTATGGATATAATTCTTACTGGTTCCAGGTTGTTTCCATCTTATA
>CAZQYL010000139.1:0-6681 GCA_964597425.1 uncultured Ignavibacteriales bacterium
GCTGTCAGCTTCGATAAGCTGAAGTGTTAATGCGGCAACGAAATTTTTTGTAACACTGCCCACATCAAACACCATGCCGGTATTCATATTTACATTCACGTGTGATATTCCCGCTGTACCAAGCCATACACCCTGACCGGGTACTTCCGCGGCAGCTGATATTCCGACAAGGTTATAAGCTCCCTTAAGGTATTCGATCCTCTGCTGCAATATTCTTGCATATGCCGTATCAAAAGTACTGCCTGAATAAACCTGCCCGGCAAATAACGCTATCATGAAAAAAGCTGACAGGATGTATCTGAATATGTATTTTCGATTTATCATTTTTTAAAGAGAATTATTTTATTAAAATCATTTTGCGGGTTTCTGAAAAATCCCCGGCTTTAAATATGTAGAAATATACTCCGCTTGGCAGTGCTGCTGCGTTCCAGTTCACTTCATAACTCCCGGCAGCTAACTGCCTGCCAAGCAGGTTTGCGGTAAGCTTTCCTTTTGCATCATAAATTTCCAGCTCAGCAAATGAGCTTACAGAAAGTTCAATTCTTATATTAGTTGAAGGATTAAACGGATTCGGGTAATTCTGAGACAAAGAAAATTTCTCTGGAACTTCACTTCCTAGTTGGTTTAAACCGATTGTTTTTGCGGTATCATTTCTCAGCAATAATCTATCCTGCTGGCCGCGGTTTACGATATAAAGATCGAGGAGGTTATCACCGTTGAAATCACCTGCTTTGATGCCTATGCCCTCTCCAAGAACACCAGGCGGCAAAACCAATTGTGTCACCTCCTCAAAAACTCCGCTGCCGTTATTCGCAAAAACTTTCACGGGACGGTTATTAAATATATTCGTGGTAATAAGATCAGGGTCACCGTCATAATCTATATCAACAAATATTCCTTCGGTAGTATGTTCATTATCAAAAGGAATGTTTGCTGAAGTTACATCAGTGAATACACCTGAACCGTTATTCAGCAATAGCCTATCCTGCTTCAGCCTGCCAGCTCTGAAAGCAACATTGGCAAAGAAAATATCAAGATCTCCATCGGCGTCAATATCGCATAAAGTGACCTTTCGTGTTTCTTCGGTGCCAGTTAACGGCAGTCTTGCAGAAGTTTCATCGGTAAAAAAACCGCTGCCGTTATTGATATGAATTTTGTTACCGTCCTCGTTGCCAACTACCATATCGCTATCACCATCACCATCAATATCACCAAGTTTTATATCCTGAGTGATATCAAGCACCTGCGGAAGCCGGGTTGCGGTTTGATTGGTGAAAGTTGTATCACCGTTATTTATCAAAAGGTAATTCTGCGCGGGTGTATCAGAAGCACCTGCATTACCGAAAATGAGATCAGGAAGTGAATCTTTGTTCACGTCAACAGCAAGCACAGAGTTAGCGATACTGTTGGGCAATATGCTGCTTTTATCCCTGTACACTGCATTGCCATTATTGAAGTACAGCTCGTGTACTGCATGGTCTTCGGTCGCGAATACTATATCAAGGTCATTATCACGGTCCATATCAGCAATACCAATATCTTCGCTATCCAGGTTTTTCTGCGGAAGCCTTCCGGGAGTGCCATCAGTAAATACTCCAAGTCCGTTATTAAGCAAAATTTTGTTCGGCTGGTACTCATTGGCTATAACAATATCCAGGTCGCCATCGCCATCCAGGTCACCTGTTTCCGCATCCATACCGGGTCCTGAAACAACTGCAAGCGGAAGGTTTGTTGCTGAAACATCTCTGTATAATATAGTATCACCTGAAAAAGAGTTGACTTTAAATGGTGAAAACGGAATAGCTGCCGGGATCAAAAAACAAAGTATTAATAGAGAGCTTATTAATAAAAAGGAGTTTTTGATATTGATATATGTTTAATTTTCTTCAAAATTAGAAAACATTGAAGAATACGCAAATTAAAATAGTTTTATTATTAGAAGTCACTTATAATTAACACGCAAACTATACTGATATTTTATACTATTTTCACTATTTTCCTTAAATTATTATTATAACTCAATGAGACCTAAAAGCGACCTGCAGGAACTGATAAACTCACTTTCTCCAACAGAAAGAGCATATTACAGGAAATTTGCCAAAAGGCATTACAGGGAAAACAGCACCTTTCTAAAGCTGTTTGGAGAAATGGAAAAAAGAAGCGGAGAAGAAAAGTACTCGGAAAGTGAAATCAAAACGGTTTTCAAAGATGAAAAATTCGTTAAACAGCTTCCGGTAGTTAAGATATACCTCTATAATAATATATTGAAGTCGCTGAACCTTTATTATACAGAAGATAACATTGATCTTAAGCTTGGGCAAATGATAAATAACGCCGGTATACTATACCGCAGGGAGCTGTACGATCAATGCATATCTATGATAAGCAAAGCAAAGTCACTTGCCGAAAAATTTGATAAACCCGTTAAACTTCTCGAGGCGATACAGATAGAAAGGCTTGCCTTGCGGGTTAATACTCCTTTGAATGAAGTATCAAATGAGCTGATGAACAACTACAATGAAGAGCAGGAAGTACTTACAAGGATCAAAAACATTTCGGACTACAGGAAGCTGTATGATATGATGGTTATTCACGCTACTGCCAAGGGAGTAACAGCAGGTGAAGGCAAACAAAATACATTCGAAAAGCTGCTGGCAAACAGAATGCTGAAGGATTACAGCAATGCACGATATTTCCAGAGCAAGGTTATATTCCTGCTGATGCACTGCTTCATAAATAACCTTAATGGCAACAAATCCCGGGCTTATAAATACGGGATGGAGTGTCTTGAGCTCTTTGACGAATCGCAAAATAACAAATTAATCGCAGTTTATGAGTACATTCTTATACTGCAGGAACTGATGCAGATAACATATTCATTCGGCAGACCCGATGATTCCGAGATATATTTTACCAGGCTGCAAACAGAACAGGATAAGCTGTTGGTTAATTCACCCGGGAAAGTTAAAAATTTTCTGAAGGTAAGGACATTGATGGGCAGACTTAATATCAATTCAGCCCGGGGAGTTTATGAAAAGAATCTGGAGGTTATCCGTGAACTTGTTGAAGTTTCAGGAAGAAATGAAGATTCTTCATTCCGCGATGAGATCATAGTAACTGATTTCATTGCATCGGCAGTATATTTTTCACTTTCAATGTACAATGAATCGGTTCATCATATCAACAGGATATTCAATTCAAAAGCATTTGAATTGCGCGAAGATATCCAGGTATCATGCAGGATAATTAACCTTATTCTACATTATGAACTTGGAAGTATGAGTTCACTTGAATATTACACAAGATCAACTTACAGGTATCTAAAGAAACGGAAAAAACTGAACAGGTTTGAGAAACTTGTCTTTGAGTTCCTGAAAAATGCGCAAAGGATAAACGATGAATCTGAATTACGAACTCTATTCAAAGAAACCCGGTTCAGTTTAAAAAGAGCGGCAAATGAAGAACCTGGATTACTGCAGGTTATTGATCTGGATGCGTGGCTTGAGAGCAAATTATCCAAAGTACCGTATCTAGATATAATAAATAAAAAGAACAAAAAGCATTAAACCTATTGCAGTTAATTGTGTCAAATTACTAAATCTGTTAAAAACTGAAAATAACTAGCTATTTTTTGCCATAAAATGACAACTTCTAAAATAAGTAATAACAATACCAAACTCGTTGTTTCTGTTTATCTGCTATTTATAGCGTTCATTACCCTACTTTTGGTCCTGACCGCAGGTGCGGGAGAAACAGGGCTGACAAGCAGTAATATAGATAAATTAATAGCATCCAAATGGAAAGAAAACGGGCTGGAATCATCTGCTAGAACCAGTGATGAAGAGTTCCTGAGGAGATTATATATCGATCTGGCAGGCAGAATACCCAATGCCGAAGAAGTAAAGAAATTTCTTGAAAGTAAGAATAAAAATAAAAGGTCACTAAAAATTGATGAGCTTCTCGCCTCGGAAGAATACGGCGGGTATATGGCTGATATGTGGATGCAGATTTTATTTTCAGGTGATGCAAAGCGTAAAGTCCAGGCGCCGACATATAACCTTGTAAGAAATGAATTTGCAGAGAATTTTAATTTGAACAGGCCGTATTATGATTTCGCATCAAAGCTCATAAGCGCGCAGGGATTTGTGACAACAAATCCGTATGCGCTGTACATGGGCAGGTTTGAAACACCCGAAGATGCAGCAGGAAGTGTAATGAAGATCTTTACCGGCAGGCAGATACAATGCGCGCAGTGTCACAAGCATCCCTATGAAGAAATTACACAGGAAGATTTTTACGGTGTAGCTTCATTTTTTTCGCGCAGGCAGGTACTGCCGTTATTAAAGAGGGACCAGGCGCAGAAGATAACAAATGCAATAACAAAAATGGAAAAACAGATCACAAAAGCGCGTGATATGGAGATGGAAAACAATATAGAGAGCAGCACTGAAATGAACGATGAAATGATGAATAAAGAAGAACATAAAAATGTCAAGAAGAAGCAAAAGGATAAATCACAGAACAAAAATAAGGGTGAAAAGAAACGGAATATTCCGCCGCAATGGGCAATAGATAGTCTTAAGCAGAGAATGAGTGATTCAGCCTTTAAACCTGACCTGCTGGTATGGGATGCTGTAAACGGACAAATGACCTATGAAGTTAATGGTGAGAAAAAAACAGTTTATCCAAAATTTTTAGGCGGAGCATCAATTTCAGGTGATGCGGGAATAGACAGACGCAATGTACTCGCAGAAAATATCACAGTTACCGAACAGAGACAGCTTGCGCGCGCTTTTGTGAACAGGTTCTGGAAACATTTCTTCGGGTATGGGTTTATCAATCCCGTGGATGATATGACGGCAAACGAAAAAGGTTCAAACCCGGAATTGCTTGAAGCGTTGACGGATGAATTTGTAAGGAGTAATTTTGATATTAAGGCATTATTCAGGCTTATAGTAAATACAGATACTTACCAGCTATCCTCAACTCCGAACAACACGAACAAAGATGACAGGATGTATTTCTCTCGTGCTGTACTTAGACCAATGGATGCAATTCAGCTTTCGAACTCACTTATATCCTCAAGCGGGTATCTTACAACCGGAAAAATGCTGAATAAGACAGATGAAGAGCTCGGTAAGATCAGGTTCAGGATACTCCAGCTTTTTGTATATACATTTCAGGATGATGAAATGAATGAAGCTGAAGATTTTTCGGGTACAATTACACAGGCACTCCTGCTGATGAACAGTGATATCACTGAAAAAATTACTGAGAAGAAGCCGGGAAATTATATATCACAAATTATGAATAAAGAAACCGATCCTGAACAGAGAATCAACCTGCTGTACTTAAATACTCTTGGGCGTTTTCCAAGTGATAAAGAAATGGAAACAGCTTTAAAATCCGCGGGTGATAAAGAAGATGCTTACGAAGACCTGCAGTGGGCAATGATAAACAGCAGTGAGTTTATATTTAATCATTAGAATTTAAACGAAACGGTAGCACAGACATTCTTGTCTGTGCATACACTAATAGGATTCACAAGCAGGCTTTAGAAACAACCAAATGTCTGCGCTTTAAAAGAAAATTATATCATAGACAGGCAGGAATGCCTGTGTTACTAAAACGAAAAATGTCAAAAAACAATTTAATAAATAAAGAGCATTGCGGGTGCAATGACCATAAAGATGAAGTTGAGCTTTCGCGAAGAAAATTTCTTTCGCTCAGCATGGCTCTTTCAACCGGGTTAATATTTTCAAAATTCGGTTTTGCAAAGAGCATTGCGGCAAAGAATCCGAATTTATCATTCATGAATCCGCTTAACGCTCAGGCAGAAAATGTCATAGTGTTGTGGCTTGCAGGTGCGCCATCACAGTTTGAAACATTTTCACCCAAACCGAAAAGCAAAAATGGCGGCTTGACTAAGTCTATTGGTACAAATGTACCCGGAATTGAACTTTCGGAAAATCTGCCATTGCTTGCCGGGCAGATGGATAAAGTAACGCTTATAAGGACGCTCACAAGCAAGGAAGGTAATCACAACCGCGCAAGCTATTTGATGCATACATCGTATCCCCCAACGGGAGTTGTGAAGCATCCGAGTTTTGGTGCAATCACCGCTAAAGAGCTTGGCGGAGCCAGGGAATTCGATCTGCCGTATTTTATCAGTCTAACGGGACCCAGTTACAGCGCAGAATTTTTGGGTAAGGAATACTCACCTTATGTCATCAAAGATGTAACCAAACCGCTGCAGAATATCGCAAAGTTTAAAGATGTTGACGATACCCGCTTTGCAGAAAGAATGAAATTGCTGAATCAGATGGAGGATAATTTCTACAAAGAAAAAGGACTTGAAGATATTAAAGAACATCAATTGATATATGAGAAGTCCGTTAGGATGATGAATTCACCGTTAATTAAAGCATTTGATATCAGCGAAGAACCCGATGTATTGAAGAAAGCCTACGGCGAAAATGATTTTGGCAAAGGCTGTTTGATGGCAAGAAGGCTCGTTGAAACGGGAGTTAAGTTTGTTGAAGTAACACTGGATGGCTGGGATACTCACCAGGATAATTTTTCGAGGGTTTCCAATCTCTGCAAAAAACTTGACCCGGCGTTTTCAACGCTGGTGCAGGATCTTTCCCAGCGCGGAATGCTGGACAGAACACTTGTATTATG
>CAZQYL010000140.1:0-6663 GCA_964597425.1 uncultured Ignavibacteriales bacterium
CACTGCAAAAGATAAGAAACTTTCAGATATTGCTTGAAGTAATGGTATCAAATATAGGTGAAGGATTTGCGCTAAATTCTTTTGCTTTCGGACCTTCGGTAAGACTTTCAAAAACTGAAAGCGGCAGGTTTGGGGTAATTACAGCATTTGTAAATGCCAGGTTTAAACTTGGCGATTTTTTTGATGAGCGCGAAAAGAAATAATTTTGGAATGAATATCAAGATTCAATAAAACATATTATACAATCTATTACAATATATAGTTACAGGAGAAAATGGCTGTGTTAAACAAAATTAAAGAACAATCAAACAAAACAAAGGAGAAATACTCTCAAAAGTATATTACCCCTGAAGAAGCAGTAAAGGTCATAAAATCAAATGACAGGATATATATCCAGTCAGGGTGCGCTTACCCGCAAAGACTGGTTGAAGCAATGACAGCCCGGGCACCTGAGCTCAACAATGTTGAGATCTGCCACTTAATGGTGTTCGGCGAAGCGCCTTATATGAAAGCCGAAATGGAAGGACATTTCAGACATAACGGTTTCTTCCTTGGCGGAAATACCAGGAAACACGTAAATGCAGGAAAAGCTGACTTTATGCCGATATTTCTAAGCGAAATACCCAGGCTGATACAGCACGATACAAAACACAGAGTAGATGTTGTTTTAATACAGGTGTCACCGCCTGATAATCACGGATTCTGCAGTATGGGTGTAGCTGTTGACTGTACAAAAGCTGCCGTTCATGTTGCAAAATACGTTATCGCGCAGATCAACCCTATGATGCCGAGAGTTCACGGCGATAGTTTTATACACATAAATGATATAGATTTTGCGTTTGAGTACGAGCAGCCGCTGCAGGAACTGCCCGGAATGCATGCGGAAAAGGATCCCGAAGAAGTGAAGATTTTCGAGAAGATCGGACAGAACATAGCAGATCTTATCGAAGATGGTTCAACCCTTCAGATGGGTATCGGAGCTATTCCTGATGCAGTGCTGGCAAGACTTACAGACAGGAAAGATCTTGGTATTCATACAGAAATGTTCAGTGATGGTGCAATTCCTCTTATAGAAAGCGGTGTAATAAACTGTGATAAAAAATCACTGCTTCGCGGAAAAATTGTAACATCATTTGTACTTGGTTCACACAGGCTGTTTGAATATATCCATGAAAATCCGTTTGTTGAAATGAGGACCACGGAATTTGTGAACGATCCTTACACGATAGCAAGAAACGATAAGATGATAGCGATAAATTCATGTTTGCAGGTTGATATGACCGGACAGGTTTGCTCAGATTCCATTGGTTATAATCTCTACAGCGGTTTTGGCGGACAGGTAGATTTTATCCGCGGTGCATCCCGCTCCAAAGGCGGTAAACCTATAATTGCACTGCAATCAACCGCTAAGAAGGGTTCAATTTCAAGAATAGTGGCGCACCTGGATGAAGGCGCAGGAGTTACGACTTCACGCGGTGATGTTCATTGGATAGTTACAGAGTACGGCGCAGTTGATCTGCACGGAATGAACGTAAGAGAAAGAGTAAATGCTCTTGTAAGCGTAGCTCACCCAAAATTCCGCGAGGAAATCGAAAGAGCAGCCAAAGAAAAGAATTACATCTAAGTTAATTAACGTAAACAGAAATTACTTTTAAATATAATTTTTCCTATGACAAAGACAGCAAGAGTTGAGTGGATTGACGGCTATAAACTGGAAGGCACAACCGATAACGGGAAAAAAGTGATGATGGATTCCGGTGAAAACGCGGCAGCGGCTTCACCAGCGCAGCTTTTGCTGCAGTCACTTGCAGGCTGCACGATGATGGACTGCGTGTTGATAATAGGGAAGTCAAGAAAGAAGATTGAAAAGTTCTGGGTTGATGTTTCAGCTGAAGAATCAGAAGGTCACCCGAAGGTATTTGAAAAAATGCATGTTACCTATAACTTTGTTGGCAGCGAGCTTGATGATGAAGTAATCAAAAGAGCTATCAGCCTTTCAGAGGAAAAGTACTGCAGGGTGCATGCTATGCTTAGCAAATCTTCTGAAATTACTTCTTCATATAATCTGAACAAATGACCTCAAACTTAACTTTAAAAGTTAAGTTTTGATGAAGAATGTTACGGCTTATGCAGTTACTATGAGATAAATACAGCCAGCCCCCGTAATATCCTGATTTTTTGGATGTTTCGGGGGTTTTTTCTTAACGAAAACTTAATAGAAATCTTACAGTACTTTAACGGTCTAACTATAATTTTACATTAAATATTAAGAAATTAACATAAAACAAATAAACTAACTGCAAATGAAAAGAATATTTTTACTGTTTTTAGCTGTTATGATCGTGAGCTCTTCTTCGTTTTCACAGGATAAAAAGCCTGTTGAAAAAGGGGGTAAAGTATGGGGTTATGTTTTCGGGGATTATTTTTTCAAAGCTTCAGGTGATTCCACCGGCAGCGGAACGCAATATTCATCTTACGGTAATTCTTACCAGGGATTTGAGATAAGGCGTGCTTACCTGGGATATGATTACACATTCAACGATAAATTTTCCTCGCAAATTCTGCTGGAAGGTAACGACAAAATTCTAACAAGCACACGTCTTGGGTTGTTCATAAAAACAGCGTATGTTGAGTGGAAAGCATTTGAAAAGGTAAGTTTTGCAATCGGACTTGTACCAACGCCTACATGGAGCTGGGCTTTGAACGAAAAAGCATGGAACTACCGTTCAGTGGAGAAGACAATTATTGATATGCGCGGTCTTGGCAATGCAAGCGATCTTGGTGTATCAGCACGCGGAAAGTTTGATAAAGCGGGTAACTACGGATTCGGTTTGATGATTGGTAACGGCAACGGTCAAAAACCCGAAATAAATAAATTTAAAAAATATTACGGCACTTTGTTCGCAAAACCCGTTAAAGGATTGCAGATGGAAGTATACGGCGACTATGAGCCCGCTGCAGATGATAAAAATAAAACCACGCTCAGGGGATTTGTTGGATACACTTATGAGAAATTCAATTTTGGAGCTGAAGTTTTTCAGCAAACCCAGAAGAATGCAGGCGGTAAAGATATTGACGCTGTTCCATTTGGTATAAGCGGTTTTGTTTGGGGTAATTTATTGGGAAGGGAAAACATTCCAATATTGAATGTATTCGCAAGATATGATGTGTATAACCCGGATACAAAGAATGATTCTACAGGCTACAAAGAGAATTTCATAACTGTTGGACTTGATTACATGCCAATAGATAACGTTCACTTCATGCCGAATGTTTGGGTAAACTCATACAAAGCGAAAAACTCATCTTCAACTGAGCGCAAGGCTGATGTAGTTGCCAGAATGTCATTCTTTTTTGTGTTTAAATAGTAAGCACATTATAACTTTGCAAAAATTTGTATAAAGGGGCTCTGCGCCCCTTTTTTATTGACTTAAGTCAATTGTAATCAAATTTTAAATTCTGATCTTTGTGAAGCCGGCAGAAGCAATTCCGCTGGCAATCCTGTATCAAACTGCCGTCCGGGTAATGGATCATCCGGACGGCTTTTTAATATATATTAATCATATTTGTCAGTGACCTGCATCAATTTTAATATCTTTCTTTTGTATTATTTTTGAGTATTATATTGGAGAAATTTATGAAGTACATACAGATATTTTTGGCCGCTTTAATGATTTTTGCATCTCAATACCAGTCTATATTTGCGCAGGAAAAGCCCTCTTTTAAATTATCGGGATATGCATTTGGCGATTACTTCTACAAGGTTCAGGGTGATTCATCGGGGTCTAACGGCGAATACTCGCCTTACAATAAGGATCACCAGGCGTTTGACCTGAGAAGAGTTATGCTGATATACGAACATTTTCTTTCAGATAAGTTTACAGCAGGTTTCACTCTTGAAGGAGGAAATAAATATTTTACCTCAGGAAGATTTTCTGTTATAATAAAAGCTGCGTATCTTGAATGGAAAGATATATTTGACGGAAGCAATTTGTACGCAGGATATTTTCTTACCCCATCATTTGTATGGGGTATAGCCGAAAAAATGTGGGGTTACCGGTCAGTTGAAAAAACGATAAGTGATATTAGAGCTCTGACAACGGCTGTTGATCTGGGTGTTGGCCTGAAGGGCAGTTTTGATAAAAAGAAGAACTACGGTTATTTTGTTATGATAGGCAACGGTACAGGTACTAGACCGGAAAATAATAAGTATAAAAATTATTACGCTTCACTTACAGCCAGGCCTCTCGAAAATCTGAACATGGAAGCTTACACGGAATTTGAACCCGCAGCAGAAGATAAAAACAAGCTTACGTTTAAAGGAGTACTTGCATACCAAACTCCCGGCTTTACAATTGGCACTGAAGTTGTTAATCAGCTCAGGAAAAATTCCGGAATCAATAACAGCAATATTAATCCATTCGGAATTTCGTTTTACGCGCATGGTACCCTGATAAGAGAAAAAATAACAAAAGTCCCAAAACTTAAGGTGTTTGCCAGGTTTGATTATTATGACCCTGATATGAAAAGCGATTCATCGGGATTTAAAGAGAATTTCTTTACTGCAGGGCTTGATTACATGCCTATTGAGAGTGTGCATTTTATGCCCAACATATGGATGAATTCCTATTCGGCCAAGAACTCCGCATATCCCGAACGCAAGGCTGATCTTGTCGGCAGGGTAACGTTCTATTATAATTATAAATAGAACCACTTAAATATATATTTTATCAATGTAAGGAGCCTAATGGCTCCTTTTTTATTTTCATTGACTTAAGTCAATTACAATAGACATATATATAGTTAATTTAGCATTACAAAAAATATTATTCACTTGATATTGCCGAAAAAAATCAGAATTTTGAATCAACAATTACTATTCAGATGGTAAAGTTCTACCTTTTCTTATCAATACTTATTGGTATCGCTGCGGGGATAGGATCAGCAACATTTTATTACGCAAAAGGATATTCATATATGCAGGATGACCCTGCGGCATGTGATAACTGCCACATTATGGATGACCAGTACAACGGGTGGCAGCGCGCATCACACCGCTCAGTTGCCACTTGTAATGATTGCCATACTCCCAAAGATTTTGCAGGCAAGTGGTTTACCAAGGCTCTAAATGGCTGGAATCACAGCTATGCATTTACATCAGGTGATTTCCATGAACCCATACAGGTCAATCAAAGAAACAGGGATATACTTGAGGCAAACTGCCGGTACTGCCACAGTACAATGGTATCAGGCATTACTTTCCACGAAACTGAAAATACTAAAATCCAGTGTACATCCTGTCACAGAAGCGTTGGACATATGAAATAGAAACAAAATATCAAATGACAAAATCCAAATGTCAAAAATTATCAAAAATTAAATATACAATTTTATAATGACGAACCCGATAAATAAAAAATACTTCTTCATCTTTTTTATAACAGCATTGGTAACAGTTGGTGTTACCTTACTGCTGATAAATGTATTTGAAAAAAAACAGGAAGCGAACCTGTATCCTTCGGTATTCAAACCGGTGGGTGATCATGAAACGGATCCTAAAGTATGGGGCGAGAATTTTCCCTATGAATACGATACTTATTTAATGACGCAGACAAATGAGGGTCAAACTTACTACGGCGGCAGCGATAATTACCAGAAGCTTGATAAATATCCCGTACTGAAAACACTTTTTGCTGGATACCCGTTCAGCAAAGATTACCGCGAAGAACGCGGTCATTACTGGGCTATTACAGATGTTAAGGAAACAAAAAGAGTGAATGATAAAACCCCGAATACTTGTATAAGCTGTAAAAGCTCGCAGGTTCTGGTTGATGTGGAGAAAATGGGAACCGAAGCTTTCTACAAAGCAATGTTCAAAGATGTTGGGGCGCATTATGACAAAGGTATTGGATGCCTTGATTGCCATAATCCCAAAACAATGGAGCTTCGTGTAAGCCGTCCGGGATTCATTGAAGCAATGCAGCGCAGGGGAATTGATGTTACAAAAGCTACCCGCGAGCAGATGAGAAGTTATGTATGCGGGCAGTGCCATGTTGAGTATTACTTCAAGGGTGAAGGAAAGTATTTAACTTTCCCCTGGGATAAAGGTTTAAGTGTAGATAGCATTGAAGCATATTATGATGAGTATGGATTTAAGGATTGGGATCACGAAACATCAGGAGCGCCTATGATAAAAATGCAGCACCCTGAGTTTGAAACATGGTCAACAGGTATTCACGCCAAAAGCGGCGTTACATGTGTTGATTGTCATATGCCGTATGAAAGACAGGGCTCGGTTAAAGTTACAAATCACTGGATAAAAAGCCCGCTGCGCAATATTAACAATGCCTGCCAGACCTGCCATAAATGGAGCGAACAGGAACTTTCAAACAGGGTAAAAACTATTCAGGATAGAGTTTATGAACAAATGATGAGATCAGAAACAGCTATTGTTGATGCTATTAATGCAATCAAGGCTGCAAAAGATGCCGGAGCAACAGATGAACAGCTTAAGGAAGCCAGGAAACTTCACAGACGTGCGCAGCTTAGGTGGGATTTTGTAGCAGCGGAAAATTCCATGGGATTCCATTCACCCCAGGAAACCCTTAAAACTCTCGGTAATGCTATTGATTACGCCCGTCAGTCACAGCTTGCAGCTGAAAA
>CAZQYL010000141.1:0-6640 GCA_964597425.1 uncultured Ignavibacteriales bacterium
GCTTTTATAAGACCACTATGGATGAAATTGCCCGTGACCTTCAGATGAGCAAAAAGACCATTTACAAGCATTTCGATTCAAAAGAAGAACTGCTTGAAAATGTCTGCGGAATGAGAATGAACCTGATGGAAGAGTTCCTGGATGAAGTGGCTGAAAGCGATGAAGACGCGATAACGAAATTCCTTAAGATTATCCACAAACAGAAAAGCATGTCAATGAACTGTTCACCTGTATGGTTCCGCGATCTTGAGATCCACGCCCCTCACTTAAGCAAAGAATTCGCAAAAGTTAGACAGGAAAAAGTAACAAAGATCATGTCAAAACTGCTGGAGCAGGGTAAAAAGGAAAAAGTAGTTGAGCACGTTCCGGTGGATATTATCATTACCGCGCTTAATGGCGCCATAGAAGCTGTAACCCACGCTGATTTTGTATTAAACAGCAAATATTCATTTCATGAAGCAATGAGAATCACCGCGGAAATTTTCTTTAACGGTTTTTTAACTGAACTTGGTAAAGAAAAATTTTCAAATACAAAAAAACTGTTTGAAAATGTTCTGCACAATTAGTACCGATAAAAAAACAATTTTAATTAAATCATAAATTAATTTATGAATAAACTAATCGCCGCCCTGATCCTTTTTACTGTGTTTGCATCAGCGGCATACAGCCAAAGCGTTAGAACGCTTACACTGTATGATGCTATAAACCTTGCAAAAAGGAACAATTCAGATTATGTAATTGCAAAGCTTGATAAATTGAAAGCTGAGAAACAGGTATCAGAGGTTTACAGCGAAAATTTACTGCCAACACTAACGTTTGGTTCAAGGTATACGAGGTCGTTCAGAAAACAGACATTGAGTTTCTCTGGGCAGACTTTCGAAATAGGCTCGGATAATAGTATAACTACTACATTGGACGTCTCCGAGCCTATTCCTTTTTTGGGTACACCTGTTTTTAACGGGATACGTATTGCTGAATATTATTCCCGAATTCAGGAAGAGAACGTAAACAGCGTTGAAGCCAAGATCAAGACAGATGTCAAAAAATCTTTCTTTAATGTGCTTCTGCTTAAAGAAGTGATAAAGCTGAATGAGCAAAGCATTGATAATGCTACAGAGAACTTAAGGGTTGTTGAAGCCAGGTACAAAGCGGGTGTAGCCCTTGAATATGACTATATCAGAGCAAAGGTTAAAGTAGAGACTTTAAAGCCGCAGCTCACCCAGTCACAAAATAATCTTGAAATAGCGAAAAAATTCCTTCGCAACAATATCGGATTAAAAGACGGCGGTGATATTGATGTAGTTGGCGATCTAAGCTACGATAGTACTGAAGTATGGGGTACAACGGATGAATTGATAAAAAAGATTTCTGAAAATAATGTAGCTATACGCCAGCTGAAGCTTAGCAAAAAGATAAATGAACAGCTTGCCGAAGTTGATTTCGCAAATTACCTTCCAAAGTTCTATGTTTTCGGGCAGTGGCAAAGCCAGGCAAATGAAAATGACGGAAGGTCATTAACAGGCTACAGGTTCTATAATTCAATTGTTGCGGGTATCGGGGTTAACTGGAGCCTGAACCTGTTCAGGAATTCATACAAAGAAGACCAGTCACTCATAGAAATAAAAAAATCAGAAGAAACAATAATTAAGACAAAGGAACTCCTTAAAACCCAGACACAAAGCGTTATACTTAAGATAGAAGATGCGAAAAACAGGATTAAGTCTCAGGAAGAAATAGTAAATACAGCGCAGCGCGGATACGATCTTGCTAATATCAGTTACAAAAGCGGTGTGCTTAACCAGATAGATGTTGTTGATGCCGAACTTGCCTTAAGCCAGGTTAAGCTTGCTTATATACAGGCTATATATGATTACCTGAATGCAAGAAGCGAGCTTGAACAGCTGCTGGAAAAATAACAAATTATAGTCTGAAAAAAATAAAATGAGAGAGAAATTTTTAAACATACCATCCATGACTAAAATTAAATTGATTTTACCCGTCACTTTATTTCTGCTTTTAACTTCAGTCATTATTACAGGCTGCGGCAAGGGCGGGGGTGAAACAAAAGACCAATCCACCGAGAAGAAAATACCGCTGGTAAAAGTAAGTAATGTTGAGTACAGCACCTTTTCGGATAATTTTAAAGTTGCCGGTGTAATAAAACCGTTTACTTCTGCCAAAATATCTTCAGAAGAAGGCGGATTGATAACTTATCTTACTAAAGATAAGGGAAGCTATGTAAGCAAAGGTGAAATTGTTGCAAGGATAAAGAAAGATGTTGAGAACGCGACCCTTGAGCAGACCGAGGCGCAGATCGAACTTGCGCGCATGAATTATGAAAAGCAGAAACAGCTTTACGAAGACAATGCCACAACTGAAATGCAGTACCTTACCGCCAAGTGGCAGTATGAAGCTGCTGTAAGGGGAGCAGACATCCTGAAAACAAGGTTAAAGACCGGATTTGTCCGTTCACCGATAAGCGGTGTTGTTGATGATAAGTTCATGAATAAAGGCGAAATGTCAGCACCGGGCTCACCGATATTCAGTGTAATTGATATATCCACAGTAAAAGTATCAGCAGGTGTGCCTGAAATGTATATAACAAAAGTTAAACAGGGGCAGAGTGTAAAGATAACAGTTGATGTACTGCCCGGTGTGGAGTTTGATGGTAAAATAAGCTATATCGCTCCCGCGCTTGCAGGTACAAGCAGAACATTTGAAATTGAGATACTCATTAACAATCGCGATAAAGTACTTAAACCCGGAATGAACGCTAATGTTCAGATCTCGGAGTTTACCAAGGAAAACGCCATTGTTGTTTCACAGGACCTGATAGTTGATTACGGAGACGTGCAGTATGTGTTTGTACTTGATGGTGATATAGCCAGAAAACGCGAGCTTAAGCTTGGCGGAAGGAACGGTAACCAGGTATTGATAGACAGCGGACTTAATGCCGGCGATAAATTGATCACAGATGGATTCCAGGCTTTAAAAGATGGCGATAAAGTGCAGGTTGTTCAGTAAAAATCTAACTTAAACCAGAGAACATGAAATTTTTCAAATTATTTGTAGATAATAAAGTAGTAGTATATATCTTCACTTTTATAATAGTGCTGGCCGGTATATCTGCTTATGTAGGGCTCCCCAGGGAAGCTTCGCCTTCTATACAGATACCATATGTATTTATTTCTACTGTATACATAGGTGTATCGCCTGAAGAAATAGAAAAGCTTGTTACTATGGAAATAGAAAAACAGGTTAAGGCAATTGCCGATATAAAGCAGATAACATCTGTATCACGCGAGAGTTTTTCATCCATTACAGTTGAGTTCAATCCTGATGTTAAGATAGATGACGCTTTGCAAAAAGTGCGTGATAAAGTCTCTGTGGCAAAATCTAATATGCCTAAAGATATCGAAGAGCCTGTTATAGCAGAAGTGAACCTTTCTGAACAGCCGATACTCTATATCAATGTAGCGGGTAACTACGGTCTTTCAAAGCTGAAAGAAGTAGCGGATAAAATGAGCGACCAGATAGAAGGCGTTCAGGGTGTCTTAAGCGCTGAGGTTGTAGGCGGTCTTGAAAGAGAAGTTAAAATTAACGTTGATGCGGACAGGCTTAAATATTACAGCCTTGGTTTAAATGATATAACCAACGCTATCAGCATGGAAAACCTGAATATTCCGGGCGGAAGCGTTGATATTGGTGACCTGAATTATCTTATCCGCGTACCGGGTGAAGTTGAAGACCCTCGCATATTTGGGGACCTCATTGTTAAATCCGATATGAAAGGCAACCCCATTTACATCAGGGATGTTGCGCAGGTCATTTACGGTTACAAAGAAAGAACAAGTTTTTCCCGCGAGAACGGTGAAGATGCCGTAACAATTATCATAAAGAAGCAAAGCGGAGAAAATCTCGTAAGGATAGCCGATGATATTAAAGAAATAGTAAAAGTAGAAGAGAAGAACATACCTGCCGGGATGAAGATCAGCTTAACCGGTGACCAGTCAAAATCAATTAAGAATACTGTGCATGAGCTGGAAAACGGCGTTATAACAGGTGTTGTACTGGTAGTTCTTGTTTTATTCCTTTTCCTTGGATTCAGGATTGCATCACTTACAGCTACTTCTATTCCGCTATCGTTTTTGATCTCGTTTATTGTGCTGAGCGCAATGGGCGTAACATTGAACATTGTTGTATTGTTTACCCTGATACTTGTACTGGGCATAATTGTGGATGATGCTATTGTGGTAATGGAAAATATCTTCAGGCTGCAGGAAAAGGAAGGCTACTCGCCATACGATTCTGCCCTTGAAGGTCCCCGTGAGGTGGCGTTCCCTGTTACAATAGCTACACTGACAATTATAGCTTCATTTTTCCCGCTGTTATTCTTCCCGGGAATTGTAGGTGAGTTTATGCGTTACCTACCATTGACTCTGATAGTGTGTTTGTTCTCATCGTTATTTGTGGCTATGGTAATCAGCCCTGTACAGGCAGCCGTGTTCATTCACGTTAAGAAGCAGAAAGAAAGAGACGCGAAGAAGAAGTTCAGGCCGGTTAGCCGTTTTATAGAACATTTTGACGAGAAGTTCTTTTCAACCGTACTTGGTATGTATGAAAAAACTCTACGATATGCTCTAAGACACCGGGTACTGACAATTGGCGGTACAGTAGGACTTTTGATAGTTTCCTTTATAGTTTACGGAATGTTCAATAACGGTGTCGAATTCTTTCCGAATGTTGAACCCCGCCAGGCTAACGTAAATATCGTAATGCCAAGCGGAACCAACATTGATAAAACGAATGAATTTACAAAGCTGCTTGAACAGAAAATAAAACCGTTTGATGATATAGAATATTATGTTTCAAATGTTGGTTCTTCAAGCAATCCAATGGATTTTGGAGGCTCGGTTTCGAATAAGAGCACAATTACTATCAATTTTTATGATAAGCTTGACAGAAAAAGAAGTTCTTTTGAAGCAATGGAAGATATCCGTACAGCAATTTCAGGTATTGCAGGCGGTGATATAGATATCCAGAAACAGTCTAACGGTCCCCCGACTGGTCCCCCGGTTAATATAGAAATAACCGGTGATGACTTCGTTAAATTGGGCGCGCTGGCTGACCAGATAAAAGAGCAGATAAAAGATATTCAGGGACTTGCGGATCTGAAAGATGATTATATCGAATCAAGACCCGAAATAAAAATTACGATTGACAGAGACAGGGCTGCGCTTTATAAACTCAGCACTGCTTCAATTGCCGGTACTATCAGAACAGCTATCAACGGAACAGAAGCAAGCAAGTTCCGTGTTGGTGAAGAAGAGTATGATATTACTGTAAGGCTTGATAAAAAACAAAGGGATAATGTTTCATCAATAGAAAACCTGTTCATTACAAACAGGGATGGAGCGAATATTCCGCTGACATCTGTGGCAAGCATTCAATTTTCGGGTGGTCTCGAAAAGATCAACCGTAAGGACCAGAAACGCGTTGTAACAGTTTCAGCAAACGCCGAAGGCAGGCTTGGAAATGACGTATTGAAAGATGTACAGGCAAAGCTTAAAGATTTTAAGATGCCAGATGAATATACAATTAGCTATACAGGTGAAAACGAAGACCAGAACGAAGCATCAGCATTTTTAGGGAAAGCATTCCTTGTATCATTGCTGCTGATATTTTTATTCATGGTTATGGAGTTCAATTCATTAAGAACGCCGTTAATAATTATGTTTTCAGTACTGCTTTCATTAATTGGTGTGTTCTTCGGACTTCTGGTTACACAGACCCCGTTTGGTATCATGATGACAGGTATCGGCGTAATTTCACTTGGAGGTATCGTAGTAAGAAATGCTATCGTACTGCTTGATTTCCAGAAGGAACTGGTGAAACGCGGCCTCTCACGTGATGAGGCTTTAGTACAGTCGGGAGTAATCAGGCTTAGACCTGTTTTCTTAACAGCAGTTTGTACAATTCTCGGACTTGTTCCTTTGACAACCGGTGTTGATTTTGACTGGCGTACTCTTAGCTGGGTAATCGGCGGAGAAAACACAGCGTTCTGGAGACCGATGGGTGTTGCTATTATATTCGGACTTTCAGTGGCCACATTTTTAACACTTGTTGTCATTCCCGCAATATTCAGCTGGGTTGATGATGTTATGCTTAGGTTGACAGGCAAAAAGAAAAAAACAGAAATAAAACCTATAGCAGGCGAAGAAGCACCTGCTAAAGCTTAAGTATTTCTAAAAATTTTTGTTAATTGCTATTTAATATTTGTTAATTGATTTCATTACCTCCGTTTGATTAAATGCTCTTTGATGGTTAGAGCAGATGTTAATTGAACAATAAAGCCCGGCTTTTTTATAGCCGGGCTTTTGTTTTTTCAGTATTATGGAA
This sequence comes from uncultured Ignavibacteriales bacterium, assembly GCA_964597425.1. Classification (GTDB taxonomy): domain Bacteria; phylum Bacteroidota; class Ignavibacteria; order Tepidaquicellales; family OLB5; genus OLB5. The sequence goes on from CAZQYL010000141.1 coordinate 6,400, forward strand.
AGTTGAACCTTATTTCAGTTCCTCAGTCTTTTTGATAAGCCATTTCCTGTTTGCGGTCACAGGAGATTCTTCAATTTTCTTCAGCAGTTCATCTTTACTTCCTTCAAAATTATCTATCTTTGCTTTTATGAGGTAACCCATAAGTAACAGAAAGCTTCTGTTCTTTTCCCTGTACTGCTCAGTCAGTGTTTTATTGCTTGCAAGCATCTTTTTAAAACTTTCAACTGCGGCAATTGCTGTT
>CAZQYL010000142.1:0-1702 GCA_964597425.1 uncultured Ignavibacteriales bacterium
AAAAATCCCTAACTTTGCATCAATTATAAAATTCATACAGGATATTCATGAAAAGAAGAGATATGTTGATAAAGACGCTTGCGGCAGGGGCGTTATTAACCATCCCAAAACCTTTACAGATATTTGCGAACGAAAAGAAAAATGCCATTTTGACGGAAGTTCCGGGTACAGGTAACCCGCTGAGGTTTCCACCGGTATTTACAAACGGCGGAAACATGGTACTTGCTGAAACAACAGAGCAGGTTTGGCCGGGTCAGGATACACAGCTGGTTACAGTCAATGGTTCATATCCCGGTCCCAGCGTTGTAATTGATAAAGGCCAGACTTTCACAGCGAATGTAATTAATAATTTGAATGAAGTTGTTACGACTCACTGGCACGGAGTAAGTACTCCGGCAAATATGGATGGTCATCCAAGAGATGCTATTAATCCTGGGTCTTCATATACTTACACATTCCCCGTGATTAACAGGGGAGGAACATATTTTTATCATGCGCATGCAGATATGCTGACTGCTAAGCAGGTGTACAGGGGCTTTGCAGGATTTTTTATTGTAAAAGATCCGGCCGAGAATTATAACCTGCCTTCAGGTGCTTACGATGTCCCATTATGTATCCAGGATAGAAGGACAGCGGACATTCCTAATTTTACTTATAACCCGGGTAACCCGGAATCAGTTTGGGGAATGCTTGGTGATACAGTACTGGTTAACGGCACACCTGATGCATATTTTGAAGTCGGCAAAACACTTTACCGGTTCAGGCTGCTTAATGGCTCAAATGCCCGCGTTTATAGGATCGCATTTTCAGATAGCAGGGCATTTAATATTATTGCAACAGATGGTGGTTTGAAAGATGCGCCTGTTACTGCTACACAGTTCAATCTCGCTCCGGGCGAAAGAGTTGAAATACTTGTTGATTTTTCAGCGGATACAATAGGCTCTAATGTAACTTTAAGATCGCTTGCATTTACACATGGCGGAACGCTTCCATATAAACAGGGTATAGCACTTGATATCATTAGGTTTGATGTAACAAATAACAGTTCATCAGGCGGAGTTGTGCCTTCGGCATTTTCTCCCATAAATTATTATGATCCGGGGCAGGTTGTTACTTCAAGAACTTTTACTCTTACAATGGGCGGTTCACATCCTATGCATAAGATAAACGGGCTGACTTTTGATATCAACAGGATCGATTGGGAAACAAGACTTGATTCACTTGAAAAATGGAGGATCATAAACCAGACAGCTGACTACCACCCGATGCATACACATGAAGCACAATGGCAGGTACTTTCACGTAATAACAACACGAATCTCCCGCCATCAGATAAGGGATGGAAGGATACGGTTAATTTAAGTCCCGGTGAAACTGTTGAAGTACTTGTTAAATTCACTGATCATAAAGGACTATATCTTTTCCATTGCCATAACCTGGAGCATGAAGATGACGGTATGATGCTGAATTTTGAGATCATTGATCCTATTGGCATTCAACAGATAGGCACTGAAGTGCCGCGCAGTTTTGAGCTGCATCAAAACTACCCGAATCCATTCAATCCTTCAACTAAGATCAAATTTGATATAGCTGAGCGTGTTGCTGATAATGCTTCGCTTAAAATATTTGATATTCGCGGCAGGCAGGTTGCTGAGCTTTATAAAGGCAGTATTACAGCCGGTTCATATGAAGCAGAATGGAA
>CAZQYL010000142.1:1802-5040 GCA_964597425.1 uncultured Ignavibacteriales bacterium
CCCATTTCAAATCTTTTGCCAAGTGAAAAATATTTACTGCTGTTCTCTATTTTATCTAATATCATGTTGATGTAATTTGAAGTGACAATTAATACTAAAATAGCGAATATTTATTTCATTTTTGTTAATTTAATATTTCTTTCGCAGTATTATTTAACAATTACTTATAGAGTGTTTTTTGTAATAGATTTTATTTAAATTTAGTTAATCAATCGCATAAAATAATGAAAAAATTATACGTACTGTTACTGCTTGCGATAATCAGTGGAAGTGTAATTTCACAGAATTATTCGCCATACATTCCATTAATGACATCAGGTACACCTATAACAACGGGAGTAAGATACCCTGGTGCAGCGGGATATTCCGCCAATGATTCAGCCTGGGTATATGTACTGGGCGGTCTGCAGGATGGCAACGCCATCACAGGTACCGTTTACAGGTATAACGTTTTGGCTGATTCATGGAGCAATTTAACCAACTTCCCTGACGGGAATTACTGGATTAGTGCAGCAGCCGTGATGGGTAATAAGCTTTACAGCCTTGGCGGAACATATACGCTTGCTTTAAATGAGTGTACACCAAGAGTTAAAATATATAATTTAGCAACCAATACATGGTCAGATGGCGCAAATATGCCTTACGGCAGAGTGTTCCATTCGGTGACTGTATACCAGGATAGCCTGCTGTACTGTGCCGGAGGCTGGGGATTCCCAAGCGGTACAGTATATAACGATGTTTACCTGTATAACTCAAACAGCAATACATGGCGTCCTGCAAGCAGTATGCCCGCTCCGCGTTGCGGCGGTGTTCTTGCCGCTGCGGGTGATACGCTGGTTTATGTTTGCGGGGGACCCAACTGGACAAATCCAGCAGCTACCAACTCAGTTTTCCGCGGTGTTATCAGTCAGAGTGACCGCAGTATAATTACATGGGATTCCACCGGAGCAGTTTATCCGGCAGGTGTAAGGAATTCAATTTACGGCGCGGCATGGGGAAATAAAGGTGTTATAGTCAGTGGTGGCTACCAGGTTTCATCTGTCACAAATCAGTGTTATGTTTATTCACCGGGCGCAAATACATGGACCCCGCAGCCAACCCTGTTAGCGCCGAAAACAGACCACGGAGCCGCAAGTGTGCATATCGGCAATATATGGAAGTTTGTGAGTGTTACGGGAACATCAAACCGCAGTGCCAATTCAAACACAGTGAATATACTTACCGATACAATGACCGGCATAACCGGAATTGTACAGACAGGTAATAATATTCCTGATGGATTTTCAATCAAACAGAATTATCCTAATCCGTTTAACCCGGTAACAACAATTAGTTTTTCAATTGCATCAGGCAATTTAAATAAAGTATATACATCTTTGATAGTCTATGATATCATGGGCAGAAAAGTAGATGATATTTTTGCAGGTGAGCTGGGGAGTGGTGATTACTCACTGCAATGGAACGCAGAAAATAAACCTAGCGGTACATATTTTGCAAAGCTGGTATCCGGAGTGTACTCAAATACAATTAAGATGCTGCTCATAAAGTAAATCAGTAATTAAACAAACCGGCAAGAAAGAATTTAGAGATGTAAAATAATGTCACCCCTTCGGGGTTAGAAGCTTTTGTTTCTTAACCGCGAAAGGGTGAAATTATTGTAATTTGTATAGCCATGAATGAATGAACCCGGAACGGGTGATATTATGAAAGTGACATTAAATCACCTGTTACCTGCAACATACAACCTGCAACCTTCATCACCACACTAACCCGCCATCAACGCTCAATGTAATACCGGTAATAAATTCAGCATCATCCGAGGCGAGAAATAAGTATGCTTTGGCAATATTGGCAGGAGTACCAAGCCTTCCAAGCGGGGTTCTTTCTTTAATGGTATTCAATATTTTTTCCGGTACGGTTCCTATCATATCAGTTGCAATGAAACCGGGTGCAACCGCATTCACGGTTATACCTTTTCTTCCAAGCTCTCGTGCCCATGTTTTTGTCATACCAATTACTCCGCTCTTTGATGCAGCGTAATTTGTCTGCCCGAAATTACCGTATAACCCGACAATTGATGAAGTGTTAATTATCCTTCCGTAATTATTTTCAGCCATATGTGTTGCAGCGTATTTTGTCATAAAAAATACGCCTTTAAGATTAATATCTATCACCTTTTCAAACTGCTCAGATGACATTTTAAGCAGGGAAGCGTCACTTGTTATACCTGCGTTGTTTATAAGTATATCCAGTTTGCCAAATTTTTTTATTGCTTCAACTATGCAGAAATATGCTGATGACTTATCTGATACATCCGTTTTAACGAATTTACATTTGCTCCCAAATTTCTGGACAGCGGATTTACCGGCCTCTTCATTAATATCAGCAATTATAACATTCGCGCCTTCTTTAATGAATATATTCGCAGTTTCAAGTCCTATACCGCTTGCTCCGCCTGTAATAATGGCAGTTCTGTTTTCTAATTTCATATCTGAATATTTTTTATTATAATGCTCAAATTACAACTTTAAATACTTTTATAAAATACATTGTTTATAGCGCTTTAGCATTGTAAATATTTGTAACAAACGGAACTTAATAGCTATATCTGCTATTGTTTACTGGTAGTTAGCCAATTCCCATTTCTTTAAACGCTAAATTTATGTATTTTTGATAAATATTCCCAAATTCATTTGAAAAAAATATTATTAATTTCGATACCATTGGTCGTAGTGGTAGTTCTTGGTCTGATATTTGTCCCTAAATTCATAGCGAAAACTGATAAGCCCGAAGAGAAAAAGGGTCCAAACCAGCAGCAGCAAATAAGTGTAGAAGGTTTTGTTTTGAAGACGGAAATACTTGATAACGATATTAAAGCGATAGGTAATATCAGGGCTAATGAAGAAGCGGAAATAAGAAGCGAGATATCACGCAAGATAAGAGGGATATATTTCAAAGAGGGCACATACGTTGGCAGAGGGCAAACACTTTTTAAACTTGATTCTGATGACCTGACCGCAAAGCTGAGAAGACAGCAGGTAGATGAGAGACTTGCTGAAACAAGGCTAACCAGGGAAAAGCAGCTTATTGAAAAGGGATTGACTTCCCAGGAAGAATACGATATCCTCGAAGCTACCCTAGAGCAGATCCGCGCAGAAATTACAATTACACGGCTTGAAATAACCAAAACTTATGTACGAGCTCCTTTTTCAGGAATAATCGGGTTGCGCAACGTAAG
>CAZQYL010000142.1:5140-6615 GCA_964597425.1 uncultured Ignavibacteriales bacterium
AAAGGCAAGAAACTTATGCCCGGCACATTTGCCAACGTTACATTTTTGATAAGTGAAAATACTGATGCAATAATGATACCGACAGAAGCCCTCATTCCAAAGCTTAAAGGTCAGAGTGTTTACGTTGTTAAGGATGGCAAGGCCAAATTGACAGATGTTGAAATAGGCGAAAGAACCGAAGCATTTGTTGAGATAATTTCTGATAAAATTAAATCAGGTGATACCATTGTAACAACCAATATTCTCAGGATAAAAGATAACGCTCCGGTAAAAGTGGAAAAGGTAAATTAGCCTATGAGCCTGAGTGCAACATCAATACGCAGACCCGTTCTATCGATAGTATTTTCTCTGATAATCATAATTTTCGGGATCGTTGCATTCACATACCTTGAAGTACGCGAATACCCAAGCGTTGACCCTCCGATAGTAACCGTAACAACAAATTACCCCGGCGCAAATTCAGAAGTAATTGAAACGCAGATAACCGAGCCGCTTGAAGAATCATTGAACGGTATTGACGGCATAAAAAGCTTAACTTCCCAAAGCCGTGAGGGCTCAAGCCAGATAACCATTGAATTCAGTCTTGAGCGGAATCTTGAAGATGCCTCAAACGATGTGAGGGACCGTGTATCAAGATCATTAAGGAACCTGCCGCAGGATGTTGACCCGCCCGTTGTGCAGAAATCAGACGCGGATGACTCGCCGATAATTTTTATGTATGTACAAAGCAATACCAGGGATATCCTTGATGTAAATGCTTTTGCTACTAACGTGATTAAAGAACGCATTCAGACCATACCGGGAGTAAGCTCTGTCAGGATTTTCGGGGAGCGCCGTTATGCAATGAGGATGTGGCTTGACCCTGAAAAACTTGCAGCATATAAGCTTACACCGCTTGATGTAAGAACAGCACTTGAAAAAGAGAACGTTGAGCTTCCTTCAGGCAGGATAGAAGGCGATAAAACTGAGTTAACTATAAGGACTCTTGGCAGGCTGAAAAATGCCGAAGAGTTCAACGACTTGATCGTAAAAGAAATCAACGGTACCGTAATAAGATTCAAAGATGTAGGCTATGCTATACTTGGCCCCGAAAATGAAAGGCAATCATTAAAGCGCGCAGGTTTGCTTGGCGTTGGTGTTGCTGTTACAATGCAGCCGGGCGGTAATGCTATCGAGATTTCTGATGAATTTAAAAAAAGATATGAGCAGCTTAAGAAGGATATTCCGCCGGATTATAATCTGGAAATAGGTTTCGATTTTTCTGATTTTATCAGGACAACCATCAGCGAAGTAGAAGAAACTATCTTTATTGCATTCGGGCTGGTTATACTTATTATATTCCTTTTCTTAAGGGACTGGCGCTCAACATTAATTCCTATTGTCGCGATCCCTACATCAATCGTTTCAGCGTTTTTTATTATGTATATCATGGGTTACTCCATAAACGTGCTTACGCTGGTTGGAATGATACTTGC
>CAZQYL010000143.1:0-6552 GCA_964597425.1 uncultured Ignavibacteriales bacterium
CAACATACTTCAGGCCGGGCTCGCCAATTATATCGCCTATGAATAATATATTTAAATTCATTATTTTTTCGTTATTCCTTGTTTACCCCTTTGGGGCGAAAGCGGGAATCTCTATTTAAAATTTTTAAAAAAAGTCTGAGGCCCGATTTATCAGGGCAATGAAAGCAGGGAAACTATAAAAAGAGACCCTTCGTTCATGCCTTCGGCATTCTCTCAGGGTAAAGCTAGTAGCTTTCTTTCCTGTCAGGAAACTTTTTGTGCTTAACGTCTTTTATATAATTTTTGAATGCGTTCTTTGATTGCTCCGCGATATTGAGGTACTTCCTCACAAATCGGGGATGGAACATCTCTGTCATACCAAGCATATCATGCGTAACAAGTATCTGCCCGTCGCAATTAACACCCGCACCGATACCGATTGTAGGGATCTTAATTGATGCTGTAATTTTTTTTGCCAGTGATGCCGGAATTTTCTCAAGCACCACGCCAAAACATCCTGCATCCTGAAGTATCTTAGCGTCCCTTTGGATCATTCTTGCTTCCTTTGGGTCAGTGCCGCGTGTAACGTAGGTACCGAAAATATTTATCGATTGCGGCGTTAACCCCAAATGACCCATCACGGGAATTCCGACCTTTACAAGATGTTTAACAACCTCTGCAATTCTCTCGCCGCCTTCAAGTTTAACGGCATCAGCGCCGGTTTCTTTCATAACCCTGCCGCAATTGCGGACAGATTCACGCAGGTCAACATGGTAGCTCATAAACGGCAGATCTACCACAAGCAAAGCTGTTTTAACAGCTTTCTTAACGATTTTTGCGTGGTATATTATTTCATCAAGTGTTACGGTAAGTGTTGTAGCGTTGCCCTGAATTACGTTTCCAAGGGAATCACCCACCAATATAAAATCAATTCCGGCTTCATCAAGATATCTTGCCATTAAATAATCGTACGCAGTAAGAGCAGTAATTTTCTCGCCGCGCTGTTTCATGGTAACCAGGGTTTTTGTGGTTATCTTTTTTCTTTCTTTCTGAACTTTAACTATCCCGCCTTCAGTCATACCAAGTAATATTAATTAATTCATTGTGAACCGCGTCTTCATGCGCGGTTCAATAAATTCTGCAACCCTGTTTATGCTCTTAAAATCCAGCCCAAACGTTGTTTTAAATCCGTGGAACACCGCTTCGGCTGTATCTTTATATTCAATATTCCTGCCTGTTATATTATTCAGGCATTCGGTTTTTTCTTCAATTTCGCGCAGCATTTTGACGCGCTCTTCACCGGTGATATTAAGGTAATTAACAATATTCTTATGGTGAGAGCCTATCAATATCGAGCCGTGCTGCAATACTATATCTCCAAACTTGCGCTGTGCGCTGCCGACAAGTTTTTTGCCCTTAAAATTTATCTCGTTCTTAATTGCACTGTTAAAGCAAAGGTTATACATTCCGGTGCGTATGAGTTTAAGCAGGTCAGGGGAATCCTTAGTAAAGGAAAGTTTTTCAAGTTTTGGATCAAGCAGTTTAAGTCCGTTAACTATTGCAACGGAAATATCTTTGTAGAGCTCATGAATCTGTTTCTTAGAGCGGAAAATCACTGAATAAGTCAGCTCTTCGGAATGCAGAACCGCTCTGCCGCCCGTAGGGCGTGTTACGATATCCATTCCTTCTGCGTGAATTTTGTTCGTATCAATATACGCTTCTTTGGAAAGTCTTGATTGGTTATAGCCTAAAGAAATTGCGTAGGGTTTCCAGCGGTAGAATCTGAGGAATGCGGTATCTTCTTTTTTGCAGCGCTCAACAAGCCTCATGTCAAGCTCCATATTAAACACACCTGACCTTACGCCTGTATCGAGGAACTCCCATTTTTTATTATCAGCAAGCGGTGCTGCCGCCGGGTTTCCATTAGCTGAATTATTTTCTGATGATCCCGCGCTCACTTTGCTCAATGAATGAGATTATAGTTTTAACTTCTTCAGTCATTTCAACAGTATCTTTTACTGCCTTAATTGCATCGCTGATATTATACTCCGGACCGTAAATAAGGTTGTATGTATTTTTAATATTTTTTATCTGCTCATCTGTAAATCCGCGGCGTTTTAAGCCAACAATGTTAAGCCCTTTGTAACCAAGCGGTGAGCCGCCTGCCAGAATATAAGGCGGTACATCCATTGTTACCCTTGCGCTGAAAGCTATAAAACAGTGCGCTCCTATATGTACAAACTGGTGGATACCTACCATACCGCCGATAATTGCCCAGTCATCAACCACAACATGTCCGCCCATATTAATGGCGTTAGAAAGTATTACGTTATTGCCAATTATGGAATCATGGGGAATATGGACATAGCTCATTATATAACAATCAGAGCCAATTACTGTTTTATTCCGGGCTTTGGTTCCGCGGCTGATGGTTGCAAATTCTCTGATGACAGTGTTTTCGCCAATTTCAACTGTCGTTTTTTCGCCGGTAAATTTCAGGTCCTGAGGTTCATTGCCAACAATTGCGCTGTGAAATACGCGAACGCCTTTGGCAAGCGATGTGCCGGTATGAATGAGCACGTTTGAGTGAACCTGGGCATTATCGGCTATGTTCACGCCATCTTCAATTATTGAAAACGGTCCGATGGAAACATTATTTCCGATAGATGCTTTTGGTGATACTATTGCCTTATCGCTGATATTGCTCATAAAATTAAAACAGGGCTGAAATTATTTTTTGATAAAATAAATAATACTGATTTAAAATGTAATGCTTAAAATGGAATAAAATTGCCGGGGATAATTTTATGATCCCAGTCCCAGGGTCTTATCTATAATTACGTTATCGTTTTCTACGGAAGTTTTGGTGATCATTTCTCCAATCAAACCAATTGAAAAGAATTGAACGCCTACTATAGCCATTAATATACCTACAAAGAAAAGCGGCCTTCCGCTGATGGGCGTAGCTTCGAAGAACTTAAGTATTGTTAAATATAACAAAATGCCGGTGCCCGCCATAAAACTTAAAACGCCTATAAACCCGAACAAGTGCAGCGGACGTTTAATGTATTTTGTTGTGAACAGCACGGTAATGAGATCAAAAAGTCCGTTGAAAAACCTTGATAAACCGTATTTCGTTTTTCCGTATTTGCGTTCATGGTGAGTAACAGCCATTTCAGTTACGCGGAAGCCTGATAAGTGAGCCAGTGCCGGGATGTAACGGTGCATTTCACCGTAAACTTTTACATTCTTAACAACATCACGCACATAAGCCTTTAATCCGCAATTGTAATCATGCAGTTTTAAGCCAACCATCATGCTGGTAACACCGTTAAAGATCTTTGAAGTATGCTTTTTTATAAACGGGTCATGACGGATTTTCTTCCACCCTGAAACGAGGTCAAAACCTTCATTAAGTTTTGCTATTAACGCCGGAATTTCTTCAGGGTCATCCTGTAAGTCAGCATCCATTGTAATAACATAATCGCCCTTGGCGGCTTTAAAGCCTTCCTGCAGGGCTGATGATTTGCCGTAATTGCGTTTGAACTTCAGGCATTTGAATTTGCTGTTCACCCTGTGAATTTCCTGAAGCTTCTGGTAAGATGAATCGGTTGAACCGTCATCAATGAATAAAACTTCCCAGCCGCACCGCATGTTATCTAAAACTTTTTTTAACGCAACCGATAGCTCTACCAATGAATCTTCTTCATTGTATAGAGGTACTACAACACTTATCATTTTGCCTGAAAGATTCAGCTGCTGTGACTGGTTTTGATTTCTATCACGGTTAAAAAAACGCCTTTGGTTGGGATTTTTCCTGAAGTACTTTTTATTTTGCGGTTTTTGTTCCTGCGTAGTTTCTTTCGTTTGCTGGTTTACTGATACCTTCTTACCGTTACCGTTTGTGCTGCCGTTTGTTTCTGTACCTGTTACTAAACTCTCTGTCTGGATACTCCCTTTTGGGATAGTGCTGCCTGAGTTTTTATGATTTTTGTTTTTGCTGTATTTTTTACCGTTAGTATTATTCTTTTGTGCCGGTTTAAAAGTGCCGTTATTTATCTCATTTGGTGCAGTTACAACTGGATCCTGTAATGGTTTTTCGCCCGTTTTCACGGTCTGTTGAAGCTCGTCCACGAAATCCTTTCAAATTTAATGTATTCATAAAAATATCATACAAAATTAACCATTATTGTTTGTAAAAACAATTGTAAAACCAAAAATATGCCAAAATTGAGGCTTTTTTGAATGATTTACTATTTCTGTAACTAAATAGAAAAGAATTATCCACGAATTCCACGAATTAACCCGAATTTTTTGAAAATATTAAAATCCAATAAAATTTTAGTTTCTAATACCGGACGTTTTTGAGTTAATTTAGAATGGGTATTGAATAAAAAAGCCGCTACGTAATTTGGGTTACTATAGCGGCAAAAGAGGATATTGGTGAGATTGAAGAATTGTGTTACACTTATTTTATTTTCCAGTTTCAGTGTCTTATGTATTACACTTTGACTGCCCCGGTTTTGTTCCCGGTAAAAAACATTTTGTTAATTTTATTTACTGTTTATCTTGCCGGTAAATCGTCCATGAATTCGTTTGGTTCATTTCCACGGGGTTCCTCTTTATGTGGTCCTTCTCTCGGCGGACCTTCTTTAGGCGGACCGTTCTTAATGAACTCTTTGAATTTTTCTTTCTGGTCTGCGTTTAATACTTCTTCAATTTTTCCGTCAAGCTCTTTATGATCAAAATTTTCTCTGGTATGGTTTTGCGCATAAGCAAGAACTATATCATGAACACTGGTAGTTTGGTCACCTGTTAAATTCAATCTTTCAGTCAGCATTTTACTCATGTGATCAGCCATTTCTTCAGGATGATTGACCTCAGGCGGAGGCCCGGATCTTTTTTTACCCATTGGGTCATCATCATTTTGATCTCCATGCTGTTTAGCACCCGGATTGTCAGACTTGTCTTTTCCTTTGGGTGCATCTTCATTCTGCGCAAGCAAATCACTGCCCGCAATCATTGAAGCGACAAACATTACTGCAAATAGCAGCAATCCTGTTCTTTTGAAAATATCCGGTTTTTTATAAAACGGCCTTGTTATCATGGCATTTCCTCCTTTAAAGTAAATTTAACATTGTTGTTCTGTTCGAAGCGATAATGTATTAGAATGCCATACGTTGTTTGTTAATTAATTTCCTGTACAAACATAATATTATGATTGTAATAGGGTTTGTATGAATTGTAACAAGATGTAAAAGGCAGAAGTAAAAAAGCAAAAGGCAAAAAATAGATGCAATACTACCAGGAACGTGATTGTTTTGAGAAATTACATACAATTAAAAAAGAATGTATGGCGTACATAATTTAGGGGATATATGTTACATTGCACCTGCCGGGCATTATTGTTATTTTTGTGTTCTACATTGGAATTCATAAAAGAAATACTTCATCAGATATACGATGTTAAATCGCTGGTAGTTTGGGCGGGTTACGTTGGGATGGCTATCATAATATTCTCGGAAACGGGCTTATTGGCGGGCTTTTTCCTGCCGGGCGATTCATTATTAGTAACCGCCGGGCTATTTGCAGCCACTCCGGACCCTGTTACCGGACAGCCACTGCTGAATATTTGGTATTTAAACCTCATTTTGATACCCTGCGCCATTGTTGGCGATGCCGTTGGATACTGGATCGGAGCAAAAACCGGTCCAAGACTCTTCAAAAAGGAAAAATCCTTCTTTTTCCGGAAAGATTACCTTATGAAAACCCATGATTTCTACGAAAAACACGGCGGAATTACCATCATTATTGCAAGATTTATGCCGATTATCAGGACTTTTGCTCCAACAGTTGCGGGAATTGCACAAATGCATTACTGGAAATTTGCCCAATATAACATAGTTGGCGGTTTTGCTTGGGTTTTAAGTATGACAATGATCGGATTCTATCTCGGCAGGCTGATTCCGGGAATAGAAAATCACATAGATAAGGTCATTATAGTAATTGTATTCCTTTCAATTTCACCGGGTATATATAAGTACATCAAACACCTCATTCAGAAGCGTAAAGCAAAAGCTTAAAAAAACGTATCACCCCTTTCCCACAACTCAAATATCAGGAAAAATAGGCTCGTTTTATAAAGTAGATTATTATTTTATCATAAATATTTATATTGATAAAACCCTTTAAAACTGGTAAATTTACTGAATTATTACAAAAAATTTCACATTATGCCTAAATTTTTTCTTGACGGAAAAGAACTGGATTATACCCCGGGACAAACAATAATTGAAGCTGCTAAAGCAGCAGGAATTGATATACCGCATTTTTGCTGGCATCCATCTTTAAGTGTAGCGGGAAACTGCCGCGTATGTTTGGTTGAAGTTGAAAAGGCGCCTAAAGGAATGATCGCATGTGCTACACAGGTGATGGAAGGAATGGTAGTTCATTCTGATTCACCCAAAGCTGTTGGAATGCGCAACGCAGTTATGGAATTCCTTTTAATTAACCACCCTCTTGATTGCCCCATTTGCGATGAAGCAGGTGAGTGCAAACTTCAGGATTACGCTT
>CAZQYL010000144.1:0-1825 GCA_964597425.1 uncultured Ignavibacteriales bacterium
ATATTATTAAGTGATTTCCGGAGGTATGTTATATCAACAAGTGGCGATAGTTTTAGCAAAACAAGAGGTGAAATTTCATGCAATCTATCCAGTATTTTTAATATATCCGGCGAAGCGTTGTGAAGAGTAACAGATCGTTTGCCGGTTTTATCACTTCGCCTGTCAGCATCTATATAGAGCAGATCTGCGGACACATTATTCATTACAAATTCCTCTGCTTTTGCAGTTACCCGTTCAATATTACCAACTTTGAGTTTTTCAAAATTTACTTCAGCCAGCAGATTCAGCTCCGCATCTGTATCAACAGAAATTACTTTTGCGAATTTGCGTGAAAATGCGATATCATCTATACCCAAGCCGCCCGAAAGATCAATGATCGTATTACCCGAAAAAAGCGTAGCTTTGTATTCTGCCAATGTTTCAGAACTTGCCTGCTCGTAACTTTTAGATGTTAAATAACAATAGTTTGAAGTGAAATCAGGCAGCTTTGAAACTGCCTTTGGATATAAAGCCAGCTGTGCTGCCAGGAGTTTATATGTATGGGGGAATATTTTTTTTAACTGCAGCGATGATAAACCCGCATAATCCTTTAAGAATGATTGTAAATCAAACTTTAACAGGTTATTTTTGTATTCTTCCGGTGAGCTCATCACTGCAATATTTGTAATTTCCGTAAACAATTAAATACATAAATTTTGATCATGAAAACGTTCTTCTTATTGCTGTTGTTTATTACAATAACAGCTAATTCACAGGATGTGAAGAAATATTTCGATGAGTATGATGTAAAAGGTTCATTTATGGTATATGATATGTACAGTGGAAAGTATTATTACTATGATTCCGCCCGGTGTTTTACAAGGTTCACGCCTGCGTCAACTTTCAAAATACCTAATAGTATCATAGGACTTGAAACAGGTGTTATATCCGATGAAAATTACATAATTAAATGGGATAGCACAAAAAGCAGGGAAACCTGCGACAGGGACCTTACGCTAAAAGAAGCAATAAAATTTTCATGTGTGTGGTATTACAGGGAGCTTGCAAGGCGCGTTGGCGCTGAAAAAATGCAGGCGATGCTGAACAGTTTTGATTATGGCAACAAAGATATTTCCAGCGGTGTTGATAAATTCTGGCTTGAAGGCAGCCTGAAAATATCACAGGCAGAGCAAATTGAATTTCTGAAAAAACTTTACAAATACGAACTGCCTGTTTCAAAAAGATCAATTGATATTCTAAAGAATATTATCGTGCTTGATTCTACCGAAAGCTACATAATGAGAGGTAAAACCGGCTGGGGATTTGAAAACAAAAAAGATATTGGCTGGCTGGCTGGCTGGATCGAAAAAAGCGATAATACATATTTTTACGCTATAAACATTGAAACCGATAAAGATAATCCCAGGTTCGCCGAATCCAGAAAAGCGATTACTGAAAATATATTCAGGGATTTTGGAGTAATTAAATAAATTTCTACTACATTGTTGGTTTTATCACCAACAATAAAGAATGACATAAATATGGCAAAGACAATTCTGATTTCGGGCGCAACAGGAATGATAGGCGGTCATTTGATCCGTGAGATAGCCGCGCGCGGTGATAAGTATATAGCAGTTACCACAAATCCGGAAGCTGCCCAAAAGAAACTTAAGGATGTTTACAGGGTCGTTGGAATAAATGATATACTTTCGCTTCGGAATGAAAAAATTGATGCTATGATAAATCTTGCAGGTGCGAACCTTGGCTTAAAGAGATGGACAGAAGCAGCAAAGAAAGAATTTTATGATTCCCGAATGGATGTTACAAACAGTTTGGTAAAGCTTAT
>CAZQYL010000144.1:1925-3688 GCA_964597425.1 uncultured Ignavibacteriales bacterium
GGGATCTATAACGCATCGGCACCAAATCCTCAAACAAACGCATTATTCACAAAACACGCAGCGAAGCTGCTTAAGCGGCCCGCATTCATGCCCGTTCCCTCATTTGTTATAAAAGCAGTGCTGGGCGAAATGTCTACAGTTGTACTGGATGGCAGGCGGGCCATGCCAAAGAAAATTATAGATTCCGGTTTCAGGTTCAAATTTGAAAATGATACCGATGCATGGAAAGACATACTGGTTTAGGAATGATAAACTATCAGTATGACATTTCGGGATTGGCAGAGTCTGATATGGATCCATTTTTTGAAGGGTGGCCGCAAAAACCGGAACACGGGAAGAGATTGGATATACTTAAGAACAGCGATTATGTAATAATAGCAAAAGATGGTGTTAATATGATAGGTTTTATAAATGCTGTTACTGATAAAACTCTTTCCGCATATATTCCGTTGCTGGAAGTAGTGCCGGAATACAGGAAACAGGGAATTGGTACAGAGTTGGTTAAAAGAATGCTTGAACAGCTGAAAGATTATTATATGATAGATCTTTGCTGTGACGAACATTTGGAAGGTTTTTACAAAAAGCTTGGCATGCAAAAAGTAACAGGTATGATAAAAAGGAATTATGAGAGGATTTGATTTTTTTACTTTCATAAAAGCTGTATCCCAAACTCCAGTTTGTCCCACGGACTCCTTTGGAGGGATACAAAATAAGACTTCTTTGGAGAGATACAAAACAATACTGCTTATTTTCGTGCTTTAGGTTCTACTATTAATCCCGCCGGTCCGTACCACTTTTTTATTACTGCCTCAAGTCTGCCGTTAATTATTGCAGGATCACGACTCATTTGCTCGCGCGCTTCCTCTTCTGAAGCAACATCGAGTATTACAAGTCCGCGCATTTCGCCGCCATCCATAAACGGACCCGCAAGTTTTGATTTACCTTCAAAATACATTCTTTCAAGGTTTGCCATATGTCCTTTCTGAATTTCCATTGCGGTTACTGAATCAATAACAGGTCTATCCTTAACAGCATTCAGGAAAACGAAATAATATATTTTCATTTCCCACTCAACTTTTTCATTGCTTACCTTTAATGAATCATTTGATGATTGAGCGTATACTGAATTCATGAATGCCAGCATTAAAATAATGAACAGTGTACCAAAATTTGTTTTCATATGAATGATTAGTTTATTGGTTTTGTGTTTTTTTAGATTCTTCAAACATTGTTACTCCCTCTGATTCCGCTTTTGCCCAAACGGTAAAATTAAGCATGCTGTACAGATTCTGTATATTATTATCCATCGGAAGTTTATTAAGATTGAAATGCAGCTCTTTGAATAACTCTTTGAATTCGCCCGGTTCACTTTTTATCAGTCTTTTAAATTGAGTGAAGATTATGGTTTCAGCTTTTCTAAGTGCATTCTTTTCACGGAAGAACTTATAGGTATTTTCGATATTGTATTCCAAAAGATCATAATTCCCCAAACCGTAATGAATTACAAGGTTCAGCAGCCTGCCGAACAGGTAAACATCACTCTTAAAGTTTAACCCTGATTCTTCGATCAGCCTGTTGTTGAATTTAAGAGCACTCTCATAGCTGCCATCCATAACAAGGAATGATGCGATATTGCTTAACAGTGAAATTCTCAACTGTGGCGGGATCTCATTGCCGTACTTAGGCAGTTCGGTTTCAAGTCTTTTTACCAGGTTACGGCCGCGTCTTGTATCTGCAGAATTTTTGTATACCAGCATTTCTGA
>CAZQYL010000144.1:3788-6538 GCA_964597425.1 uncultured Ignavibacteriales bacterium
GCATCAATGATAACGGAATTCGGCGCAAGTGACCTTAATATCAGATTGAAAAGGTAAACTTTATAAACCGGAAGCTGTTTTACAAAGGATTCATTCTTCAGCTTCTTCTTAAGCAGTTCCTCGTCATACTCATTCATTGCATCAACGGCATCAAACAAATGAATGTAATTCTGTTTACTGCCGGCTTCATTTTTGGCTGCGAACTTTTTAAAATACCCTTTTTCTGATTTATTCAGGGATTTTATCAGCCTGAAGAGATCATCACTTACGGTTTTCATTGGTTTTGGGTTATTTTAGTTTTTTTCAAGTTTTCCTTCAGTACATCAAAAAAACTTTTTCCTTCCGCGTGAGCTTTAGCCCAGGATAAAAAATCGAAGTAATTCAATACACCGTTTGTATCACCTGCGCGGTTAAGCGCAAAGGATAGCTCATCAAACATTGCAGGATGTTTATCCGCGGGATGTTTGATAATGTTACCGAAAAACTTCAGCAAAACCTGTTCAAGCTTTGATAATTTACTGCCAAAGAATTTTTTCGCTGAAACCTGCAGGTATTCCAGAAGGTCGAAATTCTTCATTTCGTAATGTATTACCAGCTGAAGTATCCTTGCAATTTTATTTGCATCTGTTCTTATGCTGAGCTCAGGTGTATTAAGCAGTGTGTTAAGGAATTTTATTGCGGCCGGGTAATTCTCATCAATGATATTAAAGCATGCAAGGTTTAAAAGCATTAAAGCCTTAATTTGGAAGGGAACTTCATTGCCATATGTTTTAAAATCTTCTTCAATTTGTTTTGCTTTTGCCCTGCCTGAAGCGAGATCACATGTTTTTTCAAATATTATCATTTCAATATTTGAAGCGTGAAACATTATTTGTATTTCGTTTTCCCGGGCAATTTTACCCTTCATCTTTTTCTTTACAGCTTCAAGTTTAACCAGGGTTCTTTCTATTTCATTTTTATCACCTGCGTAGTGTGAATAAAGCAAAAGATTTATCAGCGCATATACATAGTTCTGCGGATTTTCTTCGATGAAGTGTTTATTTGCCTCATCATAAGCGATCTGCTGTTTAAGGTTTTTCAATATTTCAGTATTATCACCCTTTGCGCCGCTGTATATCAGGTGAGTATGATAATAGTTCATCCGCGCGTAATAACCCTTTATTGTTTGTTCAGCACTTAGTATACTTCTTCCCATTATTTCTTCTATCTGCGCTGATTTATCATTTGACCTGAAGTCAGCTTCATTATCAACCAGTATAGTCATTCTGTCACACAGAAGACTCTGGTCATAGAATTCCTTCATTCTTTCAATCAGATCCTGCTGTTCTTCATAAAGTGCCAGGCGTTTTTCGGTGATATTCTTTACCGGGGAGAGCATCAATATATGCCTTTCAGCGGCAAGAAGCTCCATCATGAATTTGTGTTTATCAAACCTGTAAGCCATTTCTTTGGCTTTCTTAATTATCTTCCGGGCTTCGCGGTAATGATGTTTGGATGTAAGGATTTTGATATTGGCCAGTAGTTCACTTAGCTGGCTTTCGGAGTTATCATACGCGCCATATAAATTGAGCGCTTTTAAAATGAGATTGAACAGATATACCTTATAAACCGGAAGCTGTTTTAATAATGACGGATCCTTCAGTTTCTTTTTAAGAAGCTCCTCATCGTATTCCTTCATAGCATCAATAGCGTCAAACAGGAAAATATAGTTCTGCTTGCCGCCTGATGCGTTTTTTGCCGCAAATTTCTTAAAATAGCCCTTTTCTGACTTATTCAGGGATTTTATCAGCCTGAAAAGATCGTCGCTTACTGTTTTCAACCGGTTTTAAATTTATCCTCTCAAAAACTAATCAATTTTCACGAAAAATAGCAAATTTAATGGATTTTTGCAAATTAAAACCGGTCATTTACCTCATCAGCCTTTAATTTATGGGGAAAATCAATTTTTCCCGGCAGGCATTAAAATATATCTTTGCTTCATAAGAGATTAGAAATAATCATACAGCGCAGTAAAATAAATAAGGGCAGTAATTAGTAAAAGCAACTGAAAGGACAATTAAAAATGCATCATAAAATATTAAAACACCTGTTATCACTTTTTTTCGTGCTGGTGCTGCTCACCATCCTGGGACTACAGTGGGCGGTCGAAGAAAACGGTCCGCAAATGAAAGAAGCATTGCAGCAGGAAAACGATCAGTACAGGTTCATAATGCCAAAACATCCGGAAAATCCGCACATACAGGTGAAGATCTATTAAAGGCAAAAGTCAAAAAGCATCCTGCTGAAGAAAAGACGCGGGACTGCACAAAGCGCAGAAAGGCAAAAAAAAGTAAAAGCAAGAAATCAAAAATAACAAATAATAAAAAATCAATAAATAATAAAAGAAAGAAGTAAAAACAAAATGATCACAGTAATAGCAATATTTTCAATAGTAGCAACATTAGTGGTAAGCGAGCTTTATCTGGTTTACCGCAACTACAGAGTTGGCGCAGAAATAAAGAACCTGAACAACGATGTTAAGAACTTAAATTACTCCTCCAGGTAATTTCTTTTGGAATCCCCCTTTGATAAAAATATTGAAGGGGGATGAAAAAGGTTTTGGATAACAAAAACAACTAATCTAACTAACTAATAAAATTTATTAACATGAAAATAATTAACAAAACAATTTTAATTTTGCTGCTGGCTGTATCAGCAGTGTATTCACAAACATGGGAATGGGTAAACCCCAAACCGCAGGGTAACAATCT
>CAZQYL010000145.1:0-4430 GCA_964597425.1 uncultured Ignavibacteriales bacterium
AAATGTGAATTTATAAACTTAAAGAAATATTTATCAGGTAAAAATGTAGTAAAATATGCAGTCAGATTTTTCAGTGAAAATGAATTCCTGAAGTATCCTCTTGCGCTTTGCCTTGAGCCATAGAAATAGTTAAGCCATGCGGTCACAGATGCCCAGTAGAAATGGTCACCTTTGGATTTTGAATCAACCATCTTTCTGAAAGCATTGGTATTAAGCATATCATATAAATTATCCCTTCTGCCTTCCGCCGTTCTTGAATCATCCCTTAGCCTTGTGTAAACAAGATACCCGGGCATATTGCCCATTGTGTACTCATCCCGAAGCCTGTAAAGCAGCTCGTAGTCTTCGTTGCTGTTCAGCGTTTCATTGAATTTATACTTCTCAAATATACTCTTCCTGCATATCATAGCTGATTGATTAAGCGGGTTATGCAGGTCAAGGTATTTATGAATTTCATCGTGGTTCAGCGGCTCGTTAAGTAAAAAAAGAATTTTGGCAGGATCCTTAAAATAAACCGACCATGATGAAAGAATATCAATGCCCTGGTTGCTTTCAAGGTACCTAACCTGTTTTTCAAGCCTTTGAGGAATATTAATGTCATCTGCGTCAATTCTGGCAATCCATTCATGCCTGCATAAACCAATCCCATAGTTTAAAGCGGCCGATGTACCGCTATGCTCAATTTTTCTGTAAATGATTCTATTATCTTTAAAGACCTTTATTATGCTTTCGGTATCATCAGTTGAGCCATCATCAATAATGATGAACTCAAAATCAGTAAATGTCTGGTTCAGTATGCTTTTTACAGCCGTTGTGATATATCTTCCGCTGTTGTAAGCAGGCATGAGCACCGAAATTTTCTTGATCACATCAGGCATTTATTGTATAAAGATAGATGTTTATCGATCATTAAAGGAATCGAGAATTCCCTTTTTGTAAATTCATAAAAACTTTGCGAGAGGGGAGCGTACTTTGTGTAATCTGAAATTACTTCATTCAGTAATATTCCCAGTTTGTCAGGGTCGTTATCTTTATATATCAAACCGTTCACACCATGCAAAATGACATCTTCGGCACCGGCAAAATCTGAACTCATAACCAGAGTGTTTGTGGCTCCGGCTTCTGTTATTATAGCAGGAAAGCCTTCATTTGGTGAACGTGACGGGTTTACAAGTACGTGAACGGTATTCAGGAAAGTATAGATATCCAATATCTTACCAGGAAAGTTCACCCTTCCGCCAAGAGCAGTATTCATTTTTTTCAACTCATCTTCCTGCTCGCCCTCTCCCGCAATATAGAAATCAGCCTTATTCAGAATTTCCCCGGGGAGGTTGTGTACTGCGTTGATGAAAATATCCAGTCCTTTGGTGTAAGTGAACCTGGAGGCTGCTGCAATTTTGAGTTTACTGCCAACATTCTTTACCTGCATGTTTTCGTAAACAGGTATTCCGCAGCGGATAAATGCTATATCTTCTTCTTTTGCTATATTGTGCTTAAGCATATGCCTTTGAATGTGTTCATTTATTGCCACATACTTTTCGGCATTAAAGTGTTTCAGCCGCCCCATTTCCTGTAATATCCCGTGATTTGTCTGTATTGTGATCTTTCCTGAAAGCTGGGATGCTCTTCTGGCTATTGCAGCACCGAAATGATAGTGTGAATGCAGTATCTCGATTTCATTCTTCCTTACGAAGCGCGTTAAGTAATTGATGGCTGAAATGAAACCCGAAAAACTTCGGTTGAGATGAAGGAATCTTTCATCAGATATAATATTTACATCAATATCACTGAACCTGTTTATTCCGTTTCCGCCTCCGCAGATTATCCATAGCTTTACTTTTTCATTTGCTGTTAGTCCACGCGATAAGTGCAGCAGGTGATTGGTAACACCGCATGTGTATCTAAGCTCATTTGCCAGCAATAGTACGTTCATCCTGCAGTATTCCTGTATAATTCTTCATACATCCCGTAAACTTTGCTCCAATTCAGCTCATGCGCTGTTTCAGAAGCGGCTGAACTGATGTCATTTCTTTCCTGTAAATTCATTTGACCAATAGTATTAAGTATCAGGGCAAATTTGGTTATATCATAATGGTCAAATACAAATCCATTCAGTCCATTCTGAATATACCTGCTGATTCCTGTCTGAATTGTTACCACAGGGATCAATCCCGAAGCCATAGCTTCTGCAGCCGAAATTGAGAAAGTATCATATTTGTTCAGCGAAAGAAATATATCTTTATCTTCGTAAAATATCTGCAGTTCTTCCGGGGGCATCATTTTGCTGATAAAGAAAGTGACTTGCTCTGTTTGAGGCAAAGTTATAGTTGCATCTGTTAATACAAATATATCAAGCCGGGCAGTGATACTGTGAAGTGTCCGCTCCAGCAGTTCAAGCCCTGAGCGGTTCATTTCATTTTTAAAATGCATTACTGCTTTCAAACTTCCGGGCTGCTGTGGCTTTGCTTTTCTACCAAAGAACAATTCCGAGACTCCGTTTGGCAAAATTGCCGCTTTACTTTCGTCCAGATCGTAGTATTTGCCCGCCATATCCATTGCAAATTCAGAAGGGAAGATGATCTTATCGGAATACTTCAGGAATATTCTTTCACAGAATTTATCTTTGAACCTGTAAAAAAAAGGAAGTTTTTTCAATTCTGAATTTTCATATTGAATAATCCCGTGTGAATTATATAATATTTTAACCTTGAATAACAATTTGTAGATATAGAAGATTAACGCAAATCGCCCGAATGTAGTTAAATGAATAATTGCAGGTTTCTTCCTTAGCAGCTCGGGAATGATCCTGAATATTCCAAGTGTCAGAACTTCACTGCCTCCATGTTCTGCCGGTTCTCTTCCAAATAGTTTTTTAAACAGAGAATATTTTCTTCCGTCAAAAAAGTACTGTATAAAAACTGAGCTGTTTCCCCGGCAGTATTCGGTGAATATTTTTTTTGCAGCCAGTTCAGGGCCGGCTAATATTTCTTCCTCTGAATACCTTCCGGCAAACAGTACTGTATTATTATCTTTTGTTCTTTTCAAAGCTTTCTATAAGCTTCTTAAAGCCAAGCCTGTGTTTTAATATATTTTTTAACCTGAAATGCTTTCCGTATTTTTTTGTGAAGCTGATCTTCTTTTGGGATAGCAGCACAACGCTGAACTCGCGCATATTCAGATCGTAAAAAGTCTTGATCCTGTGATATTTGAATTTGGTAAAATCGTTATTGTACCAAATGCTTTTATGCTCTTCAAATGGATTTTCCTGTGTGCCTTCCTGCTGCCAGTGCTTACCTATCGGTATATTAACAAGTACATACCTTCCTTTTCGCAGGGCAAGTTCCAGCATCCTACTGCCTTCATCTTTCGTAAAGTGTTCTATCACATCTCCGAAATTTATGAGGTCATAATGTTTTTCAGTCTTCTCTATATGTTCAATAGCATTTTCAATGAATATTTCGTCATAAAAATATCTGTGATAGTCCTTAATATAGCCGGGGTAAATCTCAATACCATCTATTACACGCTGCCATTTGCCGTTGTATCTGCCGCCATCCCAAATTTCAAGGAATTCCCTGAACAGTATACCCCACCTGCCGAAACCAACGCCAACATCAAGTATTGAAGATGGGTCAAGCTTCCTGATAAGCTCTATGTTATATGAAATATTCTGCCAGTTGGATGTTCCCATTTTATTATTTATGCCGTTTCAGTTGTTTTAGACTGCAAGTTAACCAATATTTTCTTCAGGTAATACCACTCAAGGGCAAATATAAAAAATTCGGTTAATACTGTTAATACTGCTGAGGCTGTTATTCCGTATTTTGGGATCAAAACAAAATTTAGTACTACATTCATTATTAATGCGTATAGCGTAATAAACATCACTATTTTAAAATATCCCATTCCGTTCAGAATTATTCCTGTGAGGTTGTTAAGTCCCATAGCAATTATCCCAATTGAAAGAATACGCAGAACATTTACTGAATTTTCAAACTTGCCGGTATAAATGACAGTTATGATAAATTCAGCGAAAACAAATAATATCACTGAACAAATGATACATATAATGCTTATCAGCATTGCATGTTCTTTAAGGAATTCTCTGATAGCAGCCGGCTCCCTGTGCAGTTCGGCAACCCTAGTGAAACCGCTCACAAGTAAAAAGGAAAATGCTATTGAAGAAGATTTGAATAAACCGTAAGCGATACTGTAGAACGCAGCTTCATCAAATCCGCGAAGTTTGGAGATCAACAATAGATCGATCTTATCGTAGAGCAGGTTGAAGATCACTGCAATTCCAAGCGGCAATGAAATTGCCAGTATCTTCTTTATGCCCGAAAATGAAAAGTATTTGACCGAAATACTGATATCATTTTTGCGAAGTAATAGTACTGATATCAATAGATTAAGGCCGATCCCTGCAAACA
>CAZQYL010000145.1:4530-6508 GCA_964597425.1 uncultured Ignavibacteriales bacterium
TCCGCCGTAAAATTTCGTGCCAAAAGCATCATAATGATAAATGAAAAGATCTTATCACTTAGATTGAGCAGGAATATATATTTGCTTCCCGCCAGTAAGCCTTTATATTTACTTAAATTAATTGCCAAGTAAGTAAAATTAACGATGTTTTTATGATTAATAAAGAAGAATTGAAGTGCCCTGTTTTAAGAATTCCTCAGTCCTTTTTCTCGTAGGGAATGCCATCAGCTGCAGGTGGATTTGCCTTACCTATAAATCCTGCCAGAACTATAATCGTGAGTACATATGGCAGAACCTGAATGAATTGCGTTGGAATACCTGAATCCTGGAACTGAAGCGTAAAACTCTCTGCAAGTCCAAACAGCAGGCAGGCTGCTGCTGCGCCCAATGGATTCCATTTGCCGATTATCATTGCTGCCAGAGCAATGTAACCCCTGCCGGCTGACATGCCGTCAGTAAAACTATGCTGATCCATTGCAAGCCATGCCCCGCCTAATCCACCCAATGCACCGCTGATAAGAACACCAATATATCTTATTCTGCTTACATTAATGCCTAGTGAATCAGCTGCCTCAGGATTTTCGCCAACTGCCCGCAATCTAAGTCCGAATTTAGTTTTGTAAATCATAAAATATGTTACTGCAAGTATCAAAACACAGATCAGTAAAAACGGGTTGAAGGGCAGGTTAAGTGTTTCAAGTCCCGGTATACGTTCTGAATTGCTGGAGCTGCCGAAAAGAATTTTGCAGAAAAATTTTGTTATGCCGAAGGCGAAAATATTCAGAGCAATGCCTGAAACTATCTGGTTAGCCTTAAAAGTAATTGTGATGATACTGTGTATGAGAGAAATTAATATTCCTGCAACTACACCGCATATTATGCCAAATAATACATTCCCCGTATAATAGGTCCCGGCCGCTGCGGCAAAAGCTCCGCTGAGCAGAATACCTTCGAGCGCGATATTCACAACTCCGCCTTTTTCTGAATAGACTGCTCCAAGTGAAGGCAGCAGGTAGGGGATAGTTATCCTAAGCGTCTGTAATACAAATGTTATTGTCAGCAGTTCCTGCAAGTTCAGCTATGCTTTCTTTAATTTAAATTTCTTATCAAAAATTTTAGTGAATGTTATTATCAGCAGTATAATTATTCCCTGCAATATTGTAACAATTTCTTTCGGTACAAGAGTATTCACAGTTAAGCCTCCGTATTCAAGAATCCCGAAAAATACTGCTACTATAATTATCGCAAAAGGATTATTTCTCGCAATCAGCGCAACTGCAATCCCAACATATCCCGCATTTTCAGAGAATCCAAGCTCAAAGTAATGCTTATAACCGTTTACGAAATTAAGCCCGCCAAGTCCAGCCAGCCCACCCGCAATTGCCATTGCTGAGACAGTAAGTTTTTTTACATTCATCTTCGCATATTCAGCGGCGTTTGCATTGAATCCTAGTGTTTTTATCCTGTAGCCAAATGGCGTTTTCTGAATTAAGAAATACATTACAAAACATGCCGCAAGAGCGATAATGAAACTCAGATTGAACGGTGAGCCCTTGAACAGCCCTGTAATTACATCAAACCTGAGAAGTACAGCGTTTGGAGAGATTTCCGGGGTATGAATTGTCGCGGGCACCATGTATACATTATTAACAAGATAGCTGACTACAGCAAGCGCAATAAAATTCAGCATAATTGTATTTATTACTTCATGTGAGCCGAATCTTGCTTTTAAGTAACCCGCAATACCTGCCCAGAATGCTCCCGCCAAAAATCCTGCCAGCACACAAAGCGGTATCAGTATAATCCATGGCAGTGATACAAACGTAAATCCCGCCCATGCTGATGCAAATGCGCCAACTGTCAGTTGACCCTCCGCGCCGATGTTAAACAATCCCGCACGGAACGCAAAAGCTACTGATAAACCGGTTAGGATTAAAGGAGTTGCTTTGAACAACACCTGACCTATCCCGTATGTATT
>CAZQYL010000146.1:0-6485 GCA_964597425.1 uncultured Ignavibacteriales bacterium
CCAACGCTTCCTTCAAGTGAAATGCTGAGAAGTTTCTGCGCTTCAACTGCAAATTCCATAGGAAGCTCACGAAATACATCTTTGCAGTATCCGTTTACTATTAAGTTGATCGCATCTTCCTGGGCAATACCGCGCTGTCTTAAATAAAACAGCTGGTCTTCACCTATTTTGGATGTTGTTGCTTCGTGCTCTACCTTTGCTGATTCATTGCTTACTTCTATGTAGGGGAAAGTATGTGCTCCGCATCTATCGCCAATTAACAGTGAATCACACTGCGTAAAGTTCCTGGCGTTATCTGCATTCTTGTGCACTTTTACCAAACCGCGGTAGGAGTTATTACTTTTACCCGCCGATATACCTTTTGATACTATTGTACTTTTTGTGTTCTTGCCCAAATGTATCATTTTCGTGCCTGTATCAGCCTGCTGGTAATTGTTGGTTACTGCTACTGAATAAAATTCACCAATTGAATTATCACCCTGCAGTATACAGCTGGGATATTTCCATGTAATTGCTGAACCGGTTTCAACCTGGGTCCATGTGATTTTTGAATTTTTACCCCTGCATGCGCCGCGTTTTGTTACAAAATTATATATGCCGCCCTTGCCTTCTTTATCGCCCGGGTACCAGTTCTGAACTGTTGAGTATTTTATAGTAGCGTCATCCATTGCAATAAGCTCAACAACAGCTGCGTGAAGCTGATTCTCATCACGCATAGGGGCTGTGCATCCTTCAAGATAACTTACATATCCGCCTTCATCGGCTATAAGCAAAGTTCTTTCAAACTGCCCCGTGCCGCTTGTGTTAATACGGAAATATGTTGAAAGTTCCATCGGGCATCTTACGCCTTTGGGAATGTAGCAGAAAGAACCATCGGTAAATACTGCGGAATTCAGTGCCGCGTAAAAATTATCAGTATATGGTACCACAGAACCGATGTATTTTTTTATAAGCTCCGGGTGCTCCTGTATAGCTTCGCTCATTGAGCAGAATATGATACCAAGCCTTGAGAGCTCTTCTTTAAATGTAGTTGTAACCGAAACACTATCGAATACAGCGTCAACAGCTACACCTGTTAAACGTTTTTGCTCCTGCAGCGAAATGCCGAGCTTCTCAAAAGTTTTCAGCAGTTCAGGGTCAACTTCATCAAGAGATTTCAATTCAATCTTTTTCTTTGGTGCGGCATAGTATATTATGTCCTGAAAATCTACTGCCGGGTATGAAATATTTGCCCAGTGCGGCTGGTCTTCATGTTTAATAGTAAGCCAGTGACGGTAAGCCTTTAATCTCCACTCAAGCATCCATTCAGGTTCATTCTTCTTGGCGGAAATTATTCTGATAGTATCTTCACTTAGTCCCTTGGGGACAATATCCATCTCAATATCGGTTTCAAAACCATACTTGTAATCCGATATGGCAAGCTCTTCTACATTGCTGAGATCTGTACTCATGTATTATTGGGAAATATTGATTTAAATTCTACTTTTATTAATACAAAATAACCTATCTATACAAAATAGTCAAGATTATTATTTTTCCACAATATTTGCAGAATTTTAACAATTATCAGTATTTGATCTTTGAAGCCTGCGCAAGGAGCCAGGATTTGCTTTCAACTTTTTCCTGTGAAATTTCCTGAATTTCACGGTTTATTTCAACCATGTTTTGAGGGTCACCGCCAAGCCATACATTTACCATTCGGCTGGTAAAATTCACATAATTTACAAACCTTATCCTCACGAATTCCGGGAATTGTTTTGCGCTGCCAAGGAAGTGTCTGAACGAATCGATAACACTCTTGCACATTTCATATTCACCTAATTCATAATGTATCTTGACCTGAAGATTCTTAACCTTAAGCTGGTAATAAATATCTTCGATAGAAACCTTCACAAGATATTTCAGAGCTTTTTCATAATTTCCTTTTCTGTAATTCAGATTTGCCATGCACAACGTGTAAGCGTTCTCTCTGACTTCACTTTTTAGCCTGGGTTTGAATTCTTCTATGAATCTTTCAGCCCATTCAAAATCCCTGTTTATAAGAGATTCTGATGCAACTGTTACATATGCAGCTTCACTGAAATAATTTCCTCCCCTTGGATAAAGATCATTTTCAATTGAAAATTTCAGCAGCCTGTAATGTTCTTCCTTAAAAAATTTATTGTATGAAAGTGACTTGATGCGTGTGTAATTTACAAGATAAATGAATATTCTGCGTTTCAAACTTAAATTGATAGACGCATCATGATCATTGAGTTCTTTAATCAGGTGCCTGTAAATTTCAGTATCTGTATCATTTAAGGGTTCACTATCTCTTTTTTGAAGATCAAGAACTGACCTGAGTATGGTAATGATAGGGTATTTCTCTCTGGGGTATTTATCAAGAAAGCGAATGACCATGTCCGAAAATTCCAGGTTAAACTCATTATTAATGTTGTATCTCCTTATGGAAAAAATCAGCGCATAGCTGAGCACATTCATGATCACGTAGTTCAAAAATAACTGGTATTCAGAATTGACAATATTGGAAAGCTCTTCTTCATAAATAACATTCTTGAATATTTCGGCATGGGTGCGGTTCAGTTTCATAAGCATATGTTCTGAATAAAGATAATTTTCATCGATCACTATTTCTTCTCTGAGTCTTTTTTCGGAATCTTTAAACCTGCTCTTAAAGTGTCTTTCAAGATTTCTTTCAATAAACTGGTTCATGGCATAAACAGCTGCAGTATTCGTATTCTTCTCAAACTCCAGTTGAGAAATGAATCCCTGTGCCAGCTCAAGCATTCTGCTGAGGAGATCTCTTACTTTTTTATCTTTGTATTCTTCACCCGGATAAAAATTTGAAAATATCTGTTCTTTTGAAAGGATCTTATATTCAGGATAGTCTGTTTTCAGTAATTTGAAAAGTGTTACCAGCTGCTCGCTTGAATTGAAAAACGGGGAGTATACAAACTTCTCAAATCTTTCAAACTCCTGTTTACTGAATGTTTTTAGTAACATTACAAGTTTGGAATCGATTATATCCATATATTTTCGACACTTTTTATCCAAAATAAGCATTTATTGGCAAAAAACAACCATAATTTGATATGCTGCAATCGACACCGACCTTTATTTTTCTTTGACATGATTGAAACAGGATATATATATTAGCAGCAAGTAATAACGGGGGAAATTTATAATGAATTTTTATATCAGAAATTTTATTGCACTTACCGGCAAAAGTAGGTAAGCTCACATAATGAGACCAAACATGAGTTCAAATTATTCGCTTAAGCAAAGATATTATCTCGAGCCCAGTTTCGGGGTAAATGGCTGGGTCCTGCGAAAAGAAGGATCAAACAGCATTGTGAAGAAAGCTAAATACAAACTTATGCTGCTGTACTTTGCAGAGAATATGCTTAATAATCAAAAGGCTGAACTCAGAATATGTGACTCGAATGGACTACTGGAAGAGATCATTGATTTTGAAAAGCTTGAAAGAAGCTGAGTATTAACTGAATTATTTATCAGCCCCTTTATCTAACAAGGCGAAACTGATTTTTTTCGTAATTTTTTAGTATATTTACGGAAATCATTTCGCCTTTTTAATTATACTACAGAAAGGATTTCTAATGACTAATTCAGTCAATCAGCAAGTTATAGATTTTACCGCAACGTACACCGGTAATTCACCGGGGGCAATTAACGACTCAACCACACTGGCCAGCCTTGGAATAGTAACCCCTGATGATGTGACAGAATACATCATCGAACTGGAAGACAGCTTTGACCTTGGATATGAAGAAGGTGATTCTGACGGTATTGTGACTGTTGGAAATGCAACAACTTTGATAGAGAAGAAACTCCACGGATAAACTAAATTATCTGAAAAATTCAGGAGAAACAAAAAAACCGGGAAATTCCCGGTTTTTTTATGCGTTTCTTACCCAAAATTGAACAAATTTCAATTTTGGGCAAAAAAAACGCAGCAGGTTTTTTCGGAACACTGGGAGCGTTCGTACTAAAAACGTTAGCCACCCTTACCTAGCTAACTCCTGCTGCAAAATTTTGATGTATGAAAGAACTAAATTCTTTAATCTGTTACAAATATAATAAATACATACCATATGTCAATAGGAAAAAAACGGGTATATACTAATTATTTTCGTGATATTATTGTTGACTGCAATAATACTGCTATTATTAAGGAATTTGGACATTTTTATTTCAAAAAAATATTTAACTTGCATCAAATTTACAATTAATTACACACAATATGGCAGGCGGACCTTCAAAACAGGATCTTGAAATGTACTGGCAAAACAGCAGGCAGTATTTTGATGAACTTGCCCGGCATTACCAGACAGCAGACCCCGAGTATTACAGGGAATTCATAAAGCCATTCTACGATAATCCGTTCAGATCGGCAAGTTCCGGCCAGGCAGGCAAATCAGGCGGCGGGAAAATTATGGTTTTGGCTGTGTTCGTGCTTGTGTTTATCGGTCTTCTTTCAGCCGGCCTGTTCTTATATCTCGGTAATTCGGATTCAATCAAAGAAAAAGTAGAAGAGCTGACCTCTGATAAAAATGTTACCGAACAGAAAACTACCAAAGAAAAGAAGATAACACGTGAAGAAACCGGGGTCACAGAAGAACCGCTGGCGACTGATAAAACCACCGATGAAAACACGGAAGAACTTTCGGGTGAGGATAATTACATAATAGGTGCTAAATATATTGGTGAAAAAAAATATGATAAAGCAGCCTGGCACTTAAAACAGATCAAAAAAGGTGATAAGCGCTATAAAGAAGCACAGCAATTGCTGGAGAGCATAAAATACCTGAAGAAGTATGATAAGTAAGACTGGATGATAATGGTATTGTCTGCCGAACCATCTTCTTTTCCCGGTACGGGAACATTCCCCTTACAATCGAGTAAATATAAATAAAAACCAATTTGATTACTGTTAGTTTATGAATTTTCCAAAGATCATTCCGCTGTGGCTTTTTCGTACAATTGGCATTTCCATGCTTGCTGTATGTTCACTTGTTTCGCTTTATTTCATTGTAACGTTCTCGGGTCCGTTTGAATTCTTCGCGGAGCTTCTTACTGATGATTCAGGAACATATCCTGTAGTACTTGCTGCACTGCTGACCCTTCTGCTTCTGTTGATGCCATGCCTAGTGGTCGCATTGGTACTAAGACCCTTTTCCAATGTCCCAACATTGAAAAGCCAGATGACCGATATGGGTCCGTTTACTGCTAAGTTCAAGTCTGATGTTGATACATCAGTTTACGGCGAGCTTCCTTCAGTCCCGGCAAGATGCCTGGCATTTATAATAGATAGATTCATTGTAATAATGTTTATCGCTGTTCCCGCGGCGGTATTCACCGCTGTTATGGAGCAAACCGGAAGAACCGGCGCCATTTACTATATTCTGCTGGTATTAATGATAGGGTTCATTTTGATCGGCGCTGTTTATTCATACTCACGTGATATGTTTGGCGGCAAAAGCATCGCGCGCAGATTACTGAAACAGAAGGTAGTTGATATATCGACGGGTAAACCGATCGGCGGCTGGCGCTCATTCAAGCGCGAAATAATTATCCACTTCGCTCCGTTAATACTTGTTGAACTCATACTGATAAGCTCAAACAAAGACCGCCGCCGCATGGGCGATAACTGGGCAAAAACAATTGTTGTGAAAGAAACTCAATCCTGAGTGACTGCCGCAGGCAGGAGTGAAGGATCCCATAGATAGAGCAAATTCTTTACAAACTAACCACGAATTTCACAAATTTATAGTAATGATTTAGAAATTCCCCTCTTGAGAGGGGTGTCACGCTTCAGCGTGACGGGGTGTGTTAGCATTATATCGCTTTTTCCGCATGAGATTCTTCGTCGTTTCACTCCTCAGAATTGGGTAAAAT
Organism: uncultured Ignavibacteriales bacterium; assembly: GCA_964597425.1. Lineage (GTDB taxonomy): Bacteria > Bacteroidota > Ignavibacteria > Tepidaquicellales > OLB5 > OLB5. Next base: position 5,917 of record CAZQYL010000146.1, read on the forward strand.
AGAACAGGGATCTCTCATAAAGATCCCTTAGCGTTCTATATTGTTTTTTGGGGATGTTGCTCGAAACAATATCGGTATTTATCAGACCTGCCAGGTCTTGAAAACCTGGCACGTCTATGTATATTAAACTTATGCCTTCACAACTTTTCTTTTCTTAATTACCCTTATAACTATATACACAATAAATCCAAGTATAGCCAGTATCGGAGCCATTGCTATAACAAATGTTATGATACCTGCCAGTACTTTTGTAAATCCTGTAAGACCCTTTTCGAATCCGCGCTCAAGCTCATAGAAGAATCCGCCTGAAGATGTATTCAATATAGCGGGTTCATATATGCTGAGCGTTATTGTTGAAAACGAAGCCTGGTCTTTCAGCATTCTCATTCTGCCCTCGGTCTTTTCGATATTCTCTCTCACATTGGCAAGCTTCTGCTCAACTTCAACTACTGCTGTCAAGTTCGCGGTTTTTTCCGCAAGCAATTGCAGCAGCCTTGTTTCCAGCTCACGCTGGGTTTTCAGTCTTGCTTCAGCATCAACATACTCTTCGGTTACATCACGCCCGGTGA
>CAZQYL010000147.1:0-6439 GCA_964597425.1 uncultured Ignavibacteriales bacterium
GCATTATATCACCTTTATGTTATCTATTACTTAATTATTAATTTTCTTTTTATGTTTATCTAAAAACTTGATTACTGCATTTTTCAATCATCATCATCATCATCATCAATCTTTTCAACCAGGATATCTTTCCAGAAATCCTTTGTCCTGCCGCACCATGAACATGATCCGTCCGGTTTTTCGTCAGGCAGTTTTTTCATGGGTACTGTTAATATTACGGCTTCTTTTATATCTGTGGTAATATCAACCGATTTCATATGGGGACTGTATGTCCTTATGTAATCTTCGTTTATCGCTTCTTCCCTGGAAGACTGCTGAACTAAAACCAGTTCAAAAGATGTTGAGAAAGCCCTTTCGAAATTCTCAAGACACCTGTCGCACTCAAGAAAGATAATTCCGCGGATATTTACTTTAAGATCAAGCTGGTGAGTTGTTTTAAAAAGGTCTAATTTTATATCTAAAGTATCTTTTATAAAACCTTCCGGCAGCCCTAACTCTTTTGCATCACTGGTAATATCAAGGGTTTGTGAGCCATCATTTAAAGAACCAATATTGATTTTAATGCCCATAAAGTCGCGAAAACAGCTTAATTTGCCCAAATTTTAAACAAAATCTAACAAATATAAGTAAAATTAATTAAACTTTGTAGTAACGGATTTATACCAAAACAAAAGGCGCTACTTTCTCAAGTAACGCCTTATTCGAAGAGCTTTCCTGACCATTTCAGGAAAATTCAATCGGAGGTATTTTAATGTTAAACTACTTGATCAGAACTATCTTCTTCGTTTCTGAAGCGTAATCTGTTTCTATCCTGTAGAAGTAAATTCCGCTGTTCAGATCTGTAGCATTAAAAGTCACAGAATAACTTCCTTCCGGTTTCTTCTCATCAACCAGGTTAGCTACATTTCTGCCTAAGATATCAAACACGTTAATTTTAACAAACGTTTCTTTGCTTAAATTGTAGCTTATGTTTGTTGAAGGATTGAACGGATTTGGATAATTATTTGAAAGTCCTTTGAAATCAGAAATTCCGCTATTGGTAAGTTCAATTATCCCGATAACACCATAGTCGCTTGAAAATACTCCTCCGGCGTAAATGACAGGATAGTTTGCCTTAACGGATATGCTGTATGCTGCATCATTTCCGTTTTGGGGTCCGTTGAACCTGTTATGCCATCGCTGGTTTCCGTTTTCACCATAACCATAGGTCAGGAAATCGGTACCACTGCCCAATTTGCTTTCTCCGGATACATAAACATAAACATCCCAGCACGGAATATCATAGTTGCCACCAATGGGCGCCTGTGAAGTTACACAGGTTTTATAAATAACTTTGATATCCCAGGCTTTATCTGATAGACCGCCATCAGCGCGGTTAAGCCACATTTGCGTACCATCAGGGCCTTTATACTTAATAGTCACGTAGTCATAACTTGCAGCCCCCGAAGCCTTACTGTAACCGGTAACATAAACATTGCCGTATACATCAATATCTATTCCGGTAGCAGCGTCAGTATCATTAACAGCTGAATTGTTATATCTCTGCAGCCACTGCTGCTGACCCGAAGTATTGTATTTTATTGTTGCGTAATCAAGCTTACTGTTACCCCCATGTGATGAACCGGTGACATATACATTTCCCATACCGTCAACTTTTAACTCAGATGCGATATCATTCAGGTAAGCAGGTCCATCATACCTGGTTGCCCATTGCTGAGAGCCGGATGTACTGTACTTAATGGTAACGTAATCATAGCCCTTACCCTGCTGCTCTGATGCGCCTGTTACATAAACGTTATTCATAGCATCAAGCCCTATTGATAAAGCCTTATCATTTTTGCTTGATGGTCCGTTATATCTTTTAGCCCACTGAACAACACCGCTTGAATTATACTTTACTGTCAAATAGTCACCGCAAAGATTATCATTGCCCCAGCTTTCGCCGGTTACGTAAACATTCCCTGCATTATCAACAACTATCGCATTGGCATAATCATAATAGTAGCAATCATTACCAACGGCACCATCGTACCTTGCCGCCCAAAGCTGCTGACCATTATTGTTGTATTTAATGGTACAGTAATCTTCACTGCCATAATCACTGCCGGAGCGGCTCCATCCTGTAACATAAACATTTCCGGCATTATCAATTGTTATTGCTGTAGCATTATCTATATTATGCCCGGGGCCGTCATACCTGACCGCCCAAATAAAATCGCCATCCTGGCCGAACTTTATTGTAGCATAATCTTCTTTTGTAGAACTTGAACCCCAGCTAACACCGGTTGCGTAAACATACCCGAAGTTATCCTGTGTGATGCCCGTACATTTATCGATCTGGTTTCCCGGACCGTTGTATGTTAAGACCTTTGTTACTAATTGTCCAAATGAAATTGACGAAATTATCATCAGCATTAATGCTGCGGCTGTAATTATCTTTTTCATTTTTCCCCCCTTAGATTTAATAAATCAGTTGTTGAAAAATATTTTTAGATGAATATTCATTAAGCTATTTAACTAATACCATTTTAGATGTTTTTGTGAATTTCTCACCATCAACTGCAGATGCCTCTATTCTGTATATGTAAAGACCGCTGCTGAAATTCAGAGCACTCCATGTATAAGAATATCTGCCTGCTGTAAGCTTTTGGTTTACGGCTGATGTGACTTCCTCACCCAGCAGGTTGAATATTGAAAGCTTAACTTCTGATTCTTTAGGAATATCAAAAGCTATTGTTGTCACAGGATTAAACGGATTTGGATAATTGTTGTACAGGCTGAATTTGTCTGGTAATTCAGTTTCATTCTGTATCAATCCGGTTAAAGCTGTGGTAAAGCTCCATCTTGCCGAGTAAGGACTTGACATGCAAACATTGGATGATAAAACTTTCCAATAGTATCTTACATTCGGATTGAGTCTTCCTGCCGGTACAGTAAGTCTTCTGTTGATAATATTATTTGAATCAAGCACCAGGTTTGTGAATCCTGTGTCTGTGGCAATTCTTACCCTGTATGATGAAGCTATTGCGATTGTATCCCAAATGAGCTGCGGGGTAATTATAACTGTTGAATTATTTGCGGGAAGCGAAAGATTCGGAGCATAGACATCAGGTACTGCTGTCCGGAAGTTACGAACGCTTGACCAGCTTGCGCTTTCACCAACAAAATTGGTTGCTTTAACACGCCAGTAATACTGCGTATTGTAAAGCAATATTCCGGGCGGCATTACATACTGTGAACTATTAATACCAGCAACGTTATATATTATACTGGTAAAATTCTGATCTGTGGCTATCTGAAGGCGGTAATGACAAACAGGAGGAAAAACATCAGACCAGTCCAAAGTACCGATGGTGCTGAAACATGTTGCGCCATTAGATGGTGAGTTTAGAGAAGCTGCACCCGGCAGCAGCCAGCCGCCTGTTGTTGTCTTGATGATCGTACCATTAATACCGACTGCCCATCCTGTATTTGTATCTACAAATGATACTGCGCTCAGAAGCGAACTTGTATTGCTTACCTGGCTGTACCAGTTGGTTCCGCCATTGGAGGTTTTCCGGATAGTTCCGTAATCACCAACCAATATATAAAAATTCTGATTCTTTACTGAATTGCCGTAAAGCCAGTTGCTTGTTCCGCTGGATTGCACTGCCCAGTTATTACCAAGGTTAGTTGACTTACGGATAAATCCGCCCTCGCCAATTATCACTGCTTCATTAGTACCGGTAAAATTTACCTTCTCGATTTGGGCGGTGGTACCGCTTGAAATTTCTACCCAGTTAACTCCGCCGTTTGTTGTGCGTATAAGTTTGCCGAACTGACCAACCGCAAAACCATTATTGGCATCGGCAAAATTAACACTCGTTAAATTTGTTGTTAACCCGGTTGAATATGATACCCAGTTTGTGCCGCCATTGGTAGTACGAAGAAAAGTTCCATACCATCCGGCAGCAAATCCTGTATTTGCATTAATAAAACTTATTGAGCGAAGCTGGTAACCAACACCGGTTGGCTGAGAGTTCCACGATGAACCGCCATTTACAGTTTTAAGAATGACGCCAACATCACCAACTACCCACCCTGTATTCGCATCAATAAAATAGACTGCGAAAAGATGTACACTTGTACCTGTAGAGATTGTTGACCAGTTTGTGCCTCCGTTAACAGTTCGTAAAACTGTTCCTGATTGACCAACAACTATACCGGTTGTATTGCTTGCGAAATAAACACCATTTAAATTATTTCCGGTTCCGCTTGACTGGCTGAACCATCCGTAAGGCTGTGAGTAAAGTTTAACACATGCTAAAATGAAGAACACCAGAATAAATAAAGTAGATCTTTTCATAAAATTTCTCCCCCTATAAAGAAATTATATACTGATTTATACTACTGGAAATTACTATATGTGATAACTAAATTTACTAACTAATTTCTATAAACATACATTTTTTTGTTTGTGATAGCAAGAGTGTTTTATAGCTTGTTTAGTGATATTGAACTAAATAACGGCTTAACGGTACAGGAATGATTTGCTTAAATTCAGAGTGGATGGAAACAAAAAAACCCATTGAAATCATCAATGGGTTTTTAAAAAAAGTGAGAATTTTTTAAGCTTTTCGGTAAGCGTCAATCATTCTGGCTGTTCTTACGCCTTTAAGCGCATCATGCACCCTGATAATGTGAGCGCCATTAAGTACGCCAATGGTATTGAGAGTTATGGTTCCTTCATGCCTGTCATTAACGTCATCAATATTAAGGATCTTTCCGATCATACTTTTTCTTGAAACACCGATCATAATAGGTGTATCAAGTCTTTTCAGGTCGCTAAGATTTTTGAGGACCTGCAGGTTATGTTCGACAGTTTTTCCGAAGCAGATACCCGGATCAATAATTACCTGTTTGATACCGGCAACGTTAGCTTTCCATGCAACGTTTTCGAAATAAGAAATTACTTCCGCCATCAGGTCATCGTACTGAGGGTCCTTCTGCATATCTTTAGGAGTGCCCTTGATATGCATAGCAACTGCGGAAGCGTGATGTTTGGCAATGGTTTCGGCCATTGCGGCATCAAAAGCAAAAGCGCTTATATCATTAACAATAAGTGCACCGGCTTTCAGGGCTTCATCAGCAACCTGCGCGCGGTATGTATCAACAGAAATTGGCACACTAACTTCCTTCGCCAAAGCTGTTATCACCGGGATGACACGCTTCAATTCCTCATCAACTGAAACCTCCTCAGCGCCCGGCCGGGTTGATGCGCCGCCCACATCGATGAAATCAACGCCTGCTTCTTCCATTTTTTTGCCGTGTGCAACCGCGTCTTCCGTTTTAATAAATTTACCTCCATCACTGAATGAATCGGGGGTAACATTTAAAACTCCCATTACATGGGTTCTTGCGCTCAGATCGTAAACCTTTTTACCGAATGTATATGAATAATTATCGTTCATTAATATTAGTTATATTATTTAATCTGTTTACTTTTTATTCTAAATTGTTAAAAGCTAAATGTTAGCTGTAGTTATTGTTCTATTTCAGAATCTTCAATTTTCCTGAAAAGAATTTCAGGTGTGTTCAGCTTATGCCCCGCCGGAAGTAATAACTTCTCAGCATTTGCCCAGCTTAAATTCTCACCCGGCATATTAAGCATTCTCAACAGCTTTTCACTTGTGAACGGCAGAACAGGATTAAAAAGAACTGCGAAAGTATTGCATAACTGCAGGCATACATTAATGATCGTTCCGCATCTTGCCGTATCTTCCTTCACTACTTTCCAGGGTTCAGTATCATTAAAATACTTATTGGCGTCACGGACAAGATTCATAGTTTCACTTAATGCATCCTTAAATTTGTAATTTTCATAATAAGATGCAATACTTGATGTATATGATTTTATGCTGTTTATAATATTATTATCAACTTCAGCATATGCGCCTGCTTCGGGTACAGCTCCATCAAAGTACTTACCGGCGAAAACAAAGGTTCTGTTAACAAAATTCCCCAATATGGCACCAAGTTCATTATTGTTCTTAGCCTGCAGGTCTTTCCAGTAGAAATCAGTATCCTTATTTTCAGGCATGTTGCTGGCAATTGCGTATCTAAGTGAATCAGGGTTGTACTTATCAACTACATCTTTCACATAAATCGCGTGTCCTTTACTTTTTGACTGCTTTGTACCTTCCAGGTTCATAAACTCATTTGCGGGAACGTTTTCAGCAAGAACGAGATCTCCGTGCGCCATTATCATCGCAGGGAAAAATATCGCATGAAAAATGATATTATCTTTCCCGAGAAAATGTACCAGCTTGGTATCGTTACTGCACCAGTAATCTTTATATTTATCTTCATTTCCCTTTGCGGCAAACAGTTCTTTTGTAATTGAAATATATCCCATAGGCGCTTCAAACCAAACATAAATGACCTTGCCGTCAAAGCCTTC
>CAZQYL010000148.1:0-6430 GCA_964597425.1 uncultured Ignavibacteriales bacterium
TACTAATATAACCAAAAATTAATCAAAATAGCTCCCAAATTCATTTGATTTAGTTTTTCTGGAGAATCTCATCAAATATCTTATCTTTACTAAGTTTCTTTGTACAGAAGAACCAGTCATAACATTTCACATCTTCTTCCTTGCCGTCCATTCTATCTTTAGCAACACCGCATGAGCCTGCCGGCGGCACTATAACATCATCACCTGGTCTCCAGTCAGCGGGAGTAGCTATACCGAATTTATCAGAAGTCTGCAGTGCTATAAGTACTCGGTACAATTCATCAAAATTCCTGCCAACATTTAACGGATAATATACAATTGTTCTTATCATACCTTTGGGGTCAATAAAAAAAACTGCCCGGACTGCTTTTGTAGCACTTTCGCCCGGTTGTATCATTCCGTATTTCTTAGCAACTTCCATTGTAATATCTTCTATGAGCGGAAATTTAACTTCAATTTCTTTCATACCCCTGTATTCGATCTTTTCTTTAATAGTCCTAAGCCATGCAATGTGACTGTATAACCCGTCTACTGAAAGTCCCACAAGTTTGCAGTTCGCTTTTGCGAATTCACCTTCCATCTTTGCGAATGTCATGAATTCCGATGTGCATACAGGTGTAAAATCCGCGGGGTGACTGAAAAGTATTACCCAGTTTCCTGAATAATCTGCGGGGAAGTTAATTTCACCTTGTGTAGTAACAGCTTTAAATTCAGGCGCATTATCGCCAATCCTTGGCATTGAATATATTTTTTCATCCATATTGAGTAGTAATAAAATTTAATAAATTATTTTTTGTAAATATTCAGGTTTCTTATCCTCAGGTACTTATCATCAATACTTCCCTTAAGTAATGTGCACTCCAGCTTAATTGTTGAATTTACCATCTTAAAACCGAACCCATGTACCTGATTCAGATCCCGGGTATTTTCAGTGAAATAATTGCTGAAATATGTAGAACCGCCTGCAAGAGTATCATATACTGCAACACTTACTATTACATAATCAGTAGTATCAATATCAGTCTCAGACCAGAACTGAACATATATTGAATCGGTATTTTCAATTGTTAACGGAATAGTATCATGATATTCTCTTAGTCCGGGACCGGAAAGCTCGATTAACGCATGAGAATAAATGGGTTGTGGGTTACTTGTCTGCACAACGGTGTTATCATCACCGCAGGAAAGGAAAATAAGAGCGAAAATAGAAGCAATTAAAAAATGAGTTTTCATTTTTCACCCCATTTAAGAGAAATTTTTATGTTTTTGGGAATATATTTATTGAGACCTATACTAATCTTTTTTTGATTTATCTACTTCTGTCTTACTGCGTTTCTTGGAAAAGAAGTTTCACATTTAACATCTATCGTTTGACATTTCACGTTTGACGTTTCACATTATCATTTAAAACTATTCAGCGCCTTCATATAATTAGCTCTTTCAAAAGCGCCGGGGTTTGCAACTGACTTATGACTCATTGAGCCGCGCATCATTTTAAGCGATTCATATTCATGTTCAGTCATCCATTTTTCCATATCTGCAAGTATTGTCTTAATATGGTCAATTCCGTATTTATGCAGAGCTGCAAATATCTGAGTGACCGCAACCCCTGTCATTGTGAGTTTTAACACATCTTCCGCGGTGTTCACGCCGCTTGTTGCAGCTAGTGAGGCATTAATCCTGCCATATAGTATCGCTATCCACCTGAGCGGCAAACGCATTGACTGGCTGTTGCTAAGCAGCACATTAGGCACCACTTCAAGATTTTCAAGGTCAATATCAGGCTGATAAAACCTGTTAAATAAAACCAATCCGTCAACACCTTCATTATCAAGCCGTTTAGCAAAATGGCCAAGTGCGCTTATGTAGGGACTAATCTTCATTGCCACAGGAATTCCGATATTTGCCTTAACAGAACGTAGTGTTTCAACATAAATATTTTCAATATCTTCTGATGTTGTGCTGAAATCAGTAGCAAGCATGTACATATTCAGTTCAAGTGCATCTGCACCGGCTTCTTCTATCAGCTTGGCATATTTTGTCCAGCCGCCATCAGTGCAGCCGTTCAGACTCCCGATTACAGGAATATTCACACTCTTCTTAATATTATGCAGGTGCTCTAGATATTCTTCCGGTCCGAGATTATAACTCTGCTCGGGGAAATATGTTAATGCTTCGGCATGCGTATCTTCGTGATAGGAAGTATGATGATAAAGCTCAAGAGCTTCGTGAGTTATTTGTTCCTCAAAAAGAGAGTACATTACTATTGCCGATGCTCCGGCATCTTCCATTTTTTTTACATTACTGATATCCTTGGTTAACGGAGAAGCCGAAGGAACTATCGGATTCTTCAGGTTCATTCCAAGATAATGTGTTGAGAGGTCTATCATGATCGTCTATTTCCGCACAAGCGGGAATCCATTTTTAATTTATGATTACTTTTAAAAACTTATTATTTTATCAGAATCCATATACCACGCTGTTAATTCAGACATAGTGCTCATTTTGGTACCTTCGATAATATCCTCTTCGCTGATTCCCCTGGCTGCGGCGCAAGAGCCGCATATCTTAACTTCACCTTTATTTGTCAGCACAGATCTGATCATCCGTTCAATGTTATAGTAGCCATTAGGAGTAGTTTGTCCGGCTTTTGCGCATGATGATGCATCTGCCATCAGAAATACCCTCACAACTTCGCCCGGGAAATCTTTCTGGATCTGCATTGCAAGCCTTAAGCCATTATATGGCTTTTCACTTCCGTACGGCTGCTCATTTAATATTATCAAATGTTTCATTACGAATTTATATCTTTACAAATGCTTTCTGGTAATCTGCTGTCAGATCTTCATACATCTTCCAGCGTTTGTTTACATCTTCCTGTGCTTCAATCATAAGTATCTTTGCCTGTTCAGGGTGACTCTTTGTCAGCATCTTATATCTTGTTTCCATATACGCATAATCAGCAAGCTTTATCTTAGGCGGTTTGCTATCCAGTTTGAACGGGGTTTCACCCTGTTCTATGAGTTCTGGGTTAAACCTGAAGAGCGGCCAGTAACCTGATTCAACTGCAGCTTTCTGGTTCTGGTTAGCTGTTCTCATGTTTATTCCGTGAGCAATGCAATGACTGTAAGCAATAATAAGCGAAGGTCCGTCGTATTTTTCAGCTTCTGTAAATGCCTTTAGGGTCTGTGAATCACTTGCCCCTAAAGCAACCCTTGCAACATATACATTTCCGTAGCTAACCGCAAGAAGACCGAGGTCTTTCTTTGCTGTGGTTTTACCGGCTGCTGAGAATTTTGCAACTGCAGCTCTAGGAGTAGACTTTGATGTCTGTCCGCCTGTGTTTGAATAAACCTCTGTATCAAGTACCAGCAGATTAACATTCTTGCCAGATAGCAGTACGTGGTCCAATCCGCCGAATCCTATATCATAAGCCCAACCATCGCCGCCCATTATCCACACAGATTTCTTCACAAGGTAATCGCTTAACCATTCAAGTGACCTTGCTCCATCGCCTTTTATATTCTTCAATTTCTTTTTCAGGTCCTGAACTCTTGCACGCTGATTGAATATTCCAAGTTCATCATCCTGATTTGCTTTCAGTATTTCGTCGGTCAGTTTTTCGCCGATTTCCGGTGCGAATTTCTTCAGCAGGAATTCAGCCTGTTCTTTATGTTTATCAACAGCCAGGCGGTAGCCTAAGCCGAACTCAGCGTTATCTTCAAATAATGAATTGCTCCATGCGGGTCCGCGGCCATCTTTATTCTTTGTCCACGGAGTTGTTGGCAGGTTGCCGCCGTATATACTTGAGCATCCTGTTGCATTTGCTATTATTGCCCGGTCACCAAATAACTGGCTAACCAGTTTTACATAAGGAGTTTCACCGCATCCTAAACATGCACCTGAAAACTCAAACAATGGCTGTAAGAACTGCGAATCTTTAACCGCAGATGTATTTACTTTTGTTCTGTCAACTTCAGGCAGGTTCAGGAAGTAATCAAAATTGACCGCTTCTTTTTCCCTTAAACCGTCGGTTTCATTTGATACCATGTTGATTGCTTTAAATCTGGTTTCCTGTTTATTCTTTGCCGGGCAGACCTCAACACAGATTCCGCAGCCGGTGCAGTCTTCAACTGCAACCTGCAGGCTGTATTGAGCACTTTCGCCGTATTCTTTGCCTCTGTATTTGGTATACTTAAATGTTTCGGGAACATTAATTAGCTCGCTCTTGTCATAAACTTTAGGTCTGATAGCAGCATGCGGGCAAACTATTGCGCACTTGTTACACTGAATGCAAACAGCCATATCCCATACCGGGACTTCCAGAGCAATATTCCTTTTTTCCCACATAGCCGTTGCCGAAGGATATGTACCGTCATCCGGCAGCATACTTACAGGTATCAGGTCACCCTTGCCTTCTATCATCATAGAAGTAACATTCCTTACAAACTCAGGCGCTTTGGCTGAAACAGCATCTCTCATTTTAAGCTCACCTGTAGTATTTTTCGGGATCTCAACTTCAAATAAATTAGCAAGCGTTTTATCAACTGAATCAAAATTCATCTTCACGACCGCTTCGCCTTTTTTGCCATAAGTTTTCTCAATGCTCTTCTTAATTTTTGCGATCGCTTCTTCACGGGGAAGAATGTTTGATATTGCGAAGAAACATGTCTGCATAATGGAATTTATACGCAGACCCATGCCGGTTTCTTTGGCTACTTTATAGGCATCAATTACATAAAACTTTATCTTCTTATCAATTATAGTCTGCTGAACTTTTTTAGGCAGCTCATTGAATATCTGCTCTTTAGGTATGAGTGTATTCAAAAGGAACGTTGCGCCTTCATCAGCATTTGCCAGCATATCAATTCTATCAAGAAATGAAGGCTGGTGGCACGCTATAAAATTAGCTTTTGTGATAAGGTAAGTTGAGCGTATTGGCTTGGGTCCAAACCTCAAATGTGAGGTTGTCATTGAACCTGATTTTTTTGAATCATATACAAAATACCCCTGCGCAAAATTATCCGTTTCTTCACCGATAATTTTGATCGAGTTCTTATTCGCTCCTACGGTGCCATCAGCACCAAGACCGAAGAACATTCCGCGGAATGTCTGCGGGTCTTCTACTGATAATGCGGCATCAAATTCTAAACTTGTGTGTGTAACGTCATCAATAATACCAACTGTAAAATGATTTTTGGATTTATCTTTCTTCATTTCATCATATACAGCTTTGATCATTGTTGGGGTGAATTCCTTTGAAGATAAGCCATACCTGCCGCCTGTAATTTTGGGGAATTTTTTAAGCTTAAGTGTACCATTGCTGTATGATTCGGTAACTGCATTCACTATATCAAGATACAGCGGCTCGCCGCCTGCACCAGGTTCTTTTGTTCTGTCAAGAACTGATATTTTTTCCGCGGTCACGGGAATTACATCAAGCAAATGCTCCAGTGAAAACGGCCTATACAGCCTTACGGTTACCAAACCGACTTTTTCTCCTTTGGCAATCAACCAGTCAGTAATTTCTTTTGCAGGTTCATTACCTGAGCCCATTAACACAATAACTCTTTCAGCTTCGGGGTGACCGTAGTAATCAAACAGCCTGTATTTCCTTCCGGTCAGCTCACCGAATTTATCCATATACTTCTGAACAATTGAAGGGCATTTGTCATAATACTTGTTAACAGTCTCTCTTGCCTGGAAATATACATCCGGATTCTGTGCCGTGCCGCGAATGAAAGGATTATCAGGAGTTAACGCTCTTTTTCTGTGTTCTAAAATAAGTTCTTCGCTTACCATTGCTTTCATATCTTCATATGTAAGCTGCTCAATTTTCATTACTTCGTGTGATGTCCTGAAGCCATCAAAGAAATGCAAAAATGGTATTCTGCTTTCAAGTGTTGATGCCTGTGCAATAAGCGCCATATCCATTGCTTCCTGTACTGATGCTGATGCAAGCAATGCAAACCCTGTTTGCCTTACTGCCATAACATCACTGTGGTCTCCAAAGATCGAGAGTCCCTGTGCTGCAATTGAGCGCGCAGAAACATGGAACACTGTTGAAGTTAGCTCGCCTGCAATTTTATACATGTTAGGTATCATTAGTAATAGACCCTGCGAGGCGGTGAATGTTGTAGTTAGAGCTCCGTTCTGCAGTGCGCCGTGTACTGCTCCTGCCGCTCCGCCTTCTGACTGCATTTCCTGCACTGTGGGAATTATTCCCCACATGTTCGGTTTATTTTGTGATGCCCACTCGTCGCAAAGCTCTCCCATGTTTGATGATGGAGTAATAGGGTAGATTGCGCAAACTTCGTTTAAATTGTAAGCAACATAAGCAGTTGCTTCATTTCCGTCTATAGTTACTTTTCTGCGTTCCATTGAGTTTTTACGTTTAAATCATATATTTACTACTCAAAATTAACACTAT
>CAZQYL010000149.1:0-6420 GCA_964597425.1 uncultured Ignavibacteriales bacterium
ATGAAGAAAAAGACGGCAAGTATTACTTATCAGTCCGTGATAACGGCATGGGGGTGATTTCACCCAAGGGCAGACCCCATACTTTCAGTATGGTATTGGTAGGTATGTTCGTGAAGAATCTTGGCGGTACCTTTGAGATTGACCGTAAATCTGGAACAAAGGTAGTTATCAGGTTTTGAGCAGTTGAGAGTTGATAATTGACAAGCTATAGTTCATAAATTAAGATCCCCGCACTTAACGAGCGGGGATAATTTTGAATCTTTTGGAATTCTAAGAAAACCTTACATCTATGTTAATTATTTTTGCTTTCTTACTTTTGCTTTGTTGCATTTGCTTCTTTATTTTTGCCTTTTCACTTCTGACTTTTCACTTGCTTCAAATTTCATTTTTTCATTCTGCTTTGCGCCTTATAAAGATCATTCAGAATATCTTCCGGAATGGGGTCACCGTCTTCGATCTTATAATATGCGATATGAATATGTGTTTTGCCTCGGATAGCTTTGCGTCCTGTTCTGCCGATGTAGCCGATCCTGTCTCCGGCTTTTACAAGCTGCCCGGGTTTTACAAAAACGCTGTCAAGGTGTGAGTAGTAAAAGATAGCTTCGCTTTCGGGGTCAAAGAGTTTTATGTAGTTGCCGCTGCGCAGAAAATCAGCCCTGAACCATGTATCGTAAGTAGAAAGAATTATACCCGAAACCATTGCTATGGCAGGCACCTGCCTGCCTGTTGAATCTTCAAAACTGTTTGTATCCTTATCAATAATAAAAATATCATGTGCCGGATGTCCTTTAAACTCACCACCCTGAAAGTAGCTGAAGAACTCATCTTTGTAATCCTTTCCGTCGGAGCGATAGGAGTACCAGGTGAAATCGCTCATCGGGAAAACCCAGTCGCTGCGCTTCGTGCCCGGTATGTTGTATGTCTTAAATTCCTGCTTGCCAAGTTTAACATACATTATGATAGAATCCATCGCTGCATCTTCATCTATCTTGCGGTCACGGATAAGCTGGTCTGTTTTATGCCAGCGCTCAAATACACTTTGTGAGAAAACAACGGAACTAAAGAAAGTAATAAAAATGAAAAATCTTAACAAGTATGTTATCATATAAATAAAGAAATTGAAATTATGAATTGCATTATAGTAAATATACTACTATTATTATGTAACTTATAGCCCGCAATTAAGCGAATGGAAGAAAGCAATAAATTATTATATTTAGAGCAGCTTGCTAATCTTACATTTGACTATACCTATTTACTTAGGGTAGGCTCAAATGATGAAATAATCCCCGAAATAATAGCCGGTTCATTTGAACATATAACCGGTTACAACCTGGAAGAGCTGCGCGAGAAAAACTTTTTCCTCAGTACCATTTATGAAGAGGACCTTATGTCTTTTCTGGATTACTGGGGCAGTGTTATCAGCGGTAAGTCAGATACAATAATAACAAGGATTCTTACAAAATTAAATGAAATTAAATGGGTAAAAGTATATTCCAGGCCAATAATTGATGAAAGCACACGGAATATAAAAATGATAGTCGGCGCTGTTCAGGATATTACCGAGCAGAAGCTGATGGAAGAAGTATTGAAGGAAAGCGAATCGACCTACAGGTCTTTGCTTGAAAGTATGGGTGAAGGAATTATTTTGGCTGATAATAATGATCATATTTTGTATGTTAACCGGAAGTTTGCTGAAATGGTTAAATACAGCAAGTCAGAATTGATCGGCAAAATAGGGTATAACATATTTGTCGAACCCCGTGAAAGAAACAGGTTAATTGCCAAGAATACTCTCAGGGAATCGGGTGTTTCTGATTCATATGAAACTGTGTTCATTACTAAAGAAGGCGAAAGGATGAACGTAGTTGTAAGCGGAAGTCCGTACAAAAACTCAGGCGGCAAAGTAATAGGGTCAATTGGTGTCGCAAAGGATATTACAGATCAGAAGAAGATACTTGCGAGGATAAGTAAACAA
Organism: uncultured Ignavibacteriales bacterium; assembly: GCA_964597425.1. GTDB lineage: Bacteria > Bacteroidota > Ignavibacteria > Tepidaquicellales > OLB5 > OLB5. Next base: position 1,979 of record CAZQYL010000149.1, read on the forward strand.
AAAGATGAAATAGATATGCTTTATCAGGCAGGCAAGCTGCTATCAATGAATCTTGATGTTGAGTCTATATTTAATACTGTATTTGAAGTCATTTCTGGAGTCGTAGATTTCTCTGAGCTTTTTGTAGCGAAGTATGAACCGGAAGATAAAATGATCAGGTACATTTATATGAGGAGCATCAATGGGGCGGAGCCTGTTGATGTAAGTACTGTTCCTGCCATTCCGCTTGCACCTGAAGGATTCGGGATACTAAGTGATGTAATCAGGAAATCCACCCCGATAATTTTGAATGATTACCAGGAAACCCTGAAAAGATCAAAGACTATTGTCAAAGTGTCGGTCCCCAGAAGGGAAGTAGCGGCAGCTGAAGAGGAAAGCATTTCGAAACCGCAATCAGCAATTATAGTACCAATAAAGCTTGATGAAGAAGTAATAGGAGTTATTCAGCTTTATTCACAGAACAAGGATGCTTATAATATTGAACAGCTGGTATTCCTTGAAGCATTAATGCAGCAGGCCTCCCTGGCCTATCATAATGCAATGCTGTACCAGAAGGCTCAGGCTGAAATCAAGGTGAGGATGACGGCGGAGGCAGAACTCAAGTCGGCTTTGGAAGAACGGGAAATTTTGCTGAAGGAGATCTATCACAGAGTGAAAAATAACCTTCAGGTCGTTTCGAGCCTGTTGAAAATGCAGTCTGAAAAGATAAGTGACCCGGATGTTAAAAAATATTTCCTTGAAAGCAGGGAAAAAGTAAATGCGATCTCCTTGATTCACGAAAAACTATACAACATGCGTGATCTCAGCAAAATAGATTTTTCGGATTACATAAATTCTCTTGTCAGAAATATAAAAGGCATGCATACGCTGAATGAACCCGTAAAGGTAACTGTAGATTCCGAGAAGATCACTTTGCCGATAGATATTGCAATGCCATGCGGCTTGATACTGAATGAACTGATATTGAATGCTCTTAAACATCCATTTACGAACGAATCCAGAAATCCTGAAATACAGGTGAAGTTCTCATATGAAAAGCAAAAGGATACATATTTACTGAAAGTGATTGATAACGGAAATGGATTTCCTGAGGAAATGGAATTCAATTCATATGATTCAATGGGCCTTAAACTGGTAACAACGCTTACAAATCAAATTGACGGAAAAATAAAGCTTGAAAGAGGAAGCCATACTGAAATTGTCCTGGAATTTCCGCCATCAAGATATGCGGAAAGAATTTGATCGCAAGGTAAGACTCACTTAGTCAACAACACCTGCGGCAATTTCTTCACTAATCGTTGATTTATCTTTTTCCGAAATTTTGTGATGTTCTCTGGGCAGTTCCTTAAGTTTATAGTAAGCCAGAACTGAACTAGAAGCAAGAATGATGCCGCTGAAAACAAACATGAAATCGATGCTTGTGACAGAAGCTATAAATCCGCTTGAGATGGGACCAATGAGGTTACCAAACATTGTGAAGCTTGAAGCTATTCCCATTACACCGCCTTTTTTATCTGCAGGGATACATTTGTTTATAAAGGAAAATAGCGAAGGCATTACACCGCCAATGCATAAGCCCAGCAAAGCCCTGATCGGGATAAGCTCCCATACACCGGTGGTAACAACATGCAGCGCGTAACCGGCTCCGGCGCCGATAAGCGCCCATACAAGATTTTTTCTTATCTCTCTCTTATCATTGAGTTTTCCCCAAAAGGAAGAAGAAATAACCTGGAACAATCCAACTACACCGAAAATTGTACCCGTGATAGTGGCAAGGTATGCTGTTGCGCCGACTTTGCTCTCAATAAAGAGAGCAAAAAGGGGTTGTATCATAGAAATTGCAGCAGCAGAAATGATAAGAAGTAATAAAGCATATTTTAAACGCTCATTTTTGAAAACAAATCTGTAGTTATCCCAAATATGACCTTCTTTGCTCCGCTCTTTATTGAACTCCTTCACAAAAAAGAAAACAAGGATACCGCTAACAGCGCACATAGCAGAGGTAATAAAAAAAACATTCCTGTAGCCGAATGCATCAGCCATGAGTCCGCCAATGAATGGACCCAGTAAGTTGCTTGCAGCCGTTGAACTGGCAAGGAAGCCAATTGCATATCCTGATTTTTCTTTGGGTGTATTAGAGGAAACAAGCGCAAGCGCTGCGGCTATAAAGCCGCTAAGCGCTCCCTGTACCATTCTGAAAATAAATAGCTGAACAATATCCTGTGAGAAGCCAATTAGCAATTGCGATACCGCGAGGCCGAATATAGCTCGCAGAACCATTTTCTTTTTACCTACTCTATCGCCAAGCCAGCCCCAGATAGGCGTGGCAATGAAAGCAGTTATGAATACACCTGAGACGACCAGTCCGCTCCATCTTTTTACTTCTGTTATTTCTGTGACACCGAGATCTTTTACAAATAAAGGAAGGAAAGGAATTACCATGCTCATGCCTATCATAGCAATGAGCTGCGCGCTCCAAATTATGTAAAGATTCTTACGCCAGCTTAATTCCAAATGCAGTCCTTCTCACACAAGTATTCTTTAAAATATATAACTTATGTACAAAAATAATGATTCCTGAAGTTCTTTTAAATGTTGAAATTTTGCATACTTTTTAATAAACTTTGCTATAAATTTGTACTAATTAAATAATTATTCACAGAAATTTGTCTAAACAAAGAAAATATTTTGTACTCATTCTGATATTTTTTGTGCTCTATTGTTTTTTTCTCAGTTGGAGCTTCCTTTTTCAGAATGTGGATGATGCATATATCTCATACAGGTATGGCAAAAACCTTATGGAAGGCAAGGGGCTGGTTTACAACCAGGGTGAGTATGTTGAAGGATATACAAATTTCCTGTGGACGATCATTACAGCTCCGTTTACGCAGATCAAAGCGGTTGATGTTTCGATATTTTCAAGTACACTTGGTTTGCTGCTCTCAATGGTGAATATCCTTTTGGTTGCTTTAATATCCAAGCAATTCAGCGAAAAACTTGCAGGATATCTGAAATACCTTATACTGCTTCCCGCGCTCTTCCTTGCACTTGATGACTCAATTGCATTCTGGGCTATTGGGGGAATGGAATTCCCTATGTATACTCTTTTTATACTTGGTATTGTGTACAACTATTTCAAAATTAACGAACATAAAAAACATCTGTATTATCTTATTACCTTCATTATGCTCTGTACTTTATCACGGCCTGAAGGAAATATGATAATTGTGATAACCCTTGCACACATGTTCCTGTTTAGAAAACATATAAATAGTTTTTGGAAAGTCTTCTTTACAATTATCGGAGCTTATGCTTTATTTTGCCTGGCATATTACGGATTTAAGTATCTTTTCTATGGTCAGCTTATACCAAACACATTTTATGCCAAAGGCGTTACCGATTTAAGCATGAACCTGGTTCTTGGGACTAAATATCTTGCCCTTTGTGTTGGTACAAGGATCTATATATTTATCTTCATATTATTTATTCCATTTAAAAGAGCATTTCTCGATCTGAAACTTTCATATCTTCTGAGTTTCGTTCTGATATATATAATCTACCTGGTTGTGGTTGGTGGGGACTGGATGATAGCAAATAGATTCTTTGTCCCGATTGTACCAATGCTATATATCTTAAGCACAATCGGTTTTCTAAATGTGATATACAAGATCAGTATTTACCTGAATAATGAGAAAAAGAGTTTAAAAATAGCAAATATCTCTTCAGCAGTTCTTGCAGTTCTGTTGTTTGTTTTAACACTAAGTTTGTTGGAATATAAACAGCTCATTATAAAGGATAATAATGCCAGATATGAAATGCAATGGTCAATGTTTGGCAAGTGGCTCAAAATGAACACTGATCCAAAAACCGTAATTGCAGTCGGTCCCGCCGGGAAGATACCATATTACTCTGAGTTGTATACTATTGATATGTGGGGTCTGAATAATGACTATATCGCAAAAACGAATTCCAAAAGACTCCAGGCCGGGCATAAGAAATTTGATATTGATTATGTGCTTTCACTTAATCCTGAATTCATAATTGGTTATGCCGGTTTCACGGATGCTGATATTGCACCCAGGTACGAAAAATTCAACGCGCCTGAAGATAAATATAAATGTGATGACGTCGTATTCAGGTTAAAACCGGAATTTCTGAAATAATGAATAAGTGTAATATCAGAAAAGCATTCATTCTTGCTGCTGGTTTTGGAACCCGCTTAAAACCATTTACCGATAACTTGCCCAAAGCTCTTGTTCCTTACAAAGGCAGACCAATGATAGAAAATGTCATAAGTAAACTTGTTTCATTTGGAATAAATGATATTGTGATAAATACTCATCACCATGCTGATAAGATGGAAGAATATTTTTCATCAAGAAGCGGAAGCGGGAACATCACATTATTGCATGAAACCGAAATCTTGGGAACAGGCGGAGCAT